>JAPVSP010000157.1:0-15973 GCA_047519685.1 Chloroflexota bacterium | reverse complement strand
GTCGACTCGGGCCGCGGGAGCGTTTGGCCATGCTGGTGCGTGGACCTCCATCGGCTGGGCGCGGGCTGGGTCGGGGCGCGGGATCCGCGCCCGAGGTGGGACCGGTGTACGGCGGCTCGACGGCGCGCCGGCAGAGGATAGCACCGGGGCGCCGCGCACCGCGGAGGCGACGGACGCCCCGGCATCGCCGACACGCCTGCCTCCCCGGAGCGAACCCCAGGGGGAGGCGCCCCTGCTAGACTCCGGCCGTCCCTCGGAGGCCATGCCATCGACCTCGACGTGCTCGTCCGCGACAACCTGACCGCGATCGTGCTGGCGGGCTCGGTCGGGCTCCTCCTGGCCGCGCTCGCGCTCGTCTGGCTCGTCCTTCGAGCGGGACGTCTGCAGGCGCGCCTGGACGGGCTGACGCGCGGCGCGGAGGGCGCGAGCCTGGAGGCGGTCCTCGATCGACATCTCGAGACCGTCTTCCGTGTCGCCCGGGACGTGGACCGGCTCGAGACGCGTGCGGCGGCGCTCGAGGAGCAGGCGCGGCTGGCGTTCCAGCGAGTCGGGCTCGTCAGGTTCAACCCATTCGAGGACACGGGTGGCAACCAGAGCTTCGCGCTGGCGCTCCTGGACGCTCATCTGGATGGCTTCGTCATCAGCAGCCTCCATGCACGCTCGGGCACCCGCGTGTATGCGAAGGCGCTCTCGGGCGGCCGGTCCGAGTCGGCGCTCTCGGCCGAGGAGGCGGAGGCGCTCCGCCTGGCGATGGGCGGGCGGACCGGGACCCGACCCGCGACGTGACAGGCGAGCTGTCGCGGGCGGCGCCCAGCATCGCGCCGTGGCCCTCGACGCGCTCCTGCGCACCGTCCCCGTGACCCGCCGGTCGCCCTCCCACGACCCCGCGCCGCTGGACCAGCTGCCGGTCTGGTGGTCCGACCGACCGGCCGGCCGGGACGACCCCGAGCCGTCCTCCGCCGGGATGCGCTCGTTGCTCGAGGGACTCAACATCGAGCAGCGGCGGGCGGTCACCCATGGGGAGGGCCCGCTCCTCGTCGTCGCGGGCGCGGGCACCGGCAAGACCCAGGTCATCACCCGCCGGATCGCCTGGCTCATCGCGACGAAGCGCGCCCGGCCATCCGAGATCCTCGGCCTGACGTTCACCGACAAGGCGGCCGTCGAGATGCAGGTCCGGGTGGACCAGCTGGTGCCGTACGGCTACACGGATACCGCGATCGCGACCTTCCATGCCTTCGGCGACCGGGTGATCCGCGAGTTCGCGCTCGAGCTCGGCCTCCCGACCGACGTGCGCGTCCTCTCGCGGCCAGAGGTGGTGATCTTCCTCCGCGAGCATCTGTTCGACTTCGACCTCGACCTCTACCGCCCGCTCGGCGACCCCACGCGCTTCCTCTCGGCGCTCGCGAGCCTCTTCTCGCGCTGCAAGGACGAGGACGTGTCGCCGGCCGCCTACCTGGCGCACGCGACGCGGCTCGCGGAGCGAGCCGCGCGAGCCGCCGCATCGCTGGCCGAGGCCGGGGACGACGCGACGGACGCGGACCGCGACGCAGCCGATGCGCTGGCCGAGGAAGCGGGCCGCCAGCGCGAGCTCGCCGAGGCGTACGCGCGGTATCAGGACCTCCTCGCCGCGGCAGGGTTCATCGACTTCGGGGACCAGGTCGCTCTCGCCCTGCGGCTGCTCCGGGAGTCGCCGGCGGCCCGGCGGGCGCTGCAGGCCCGGTTCCGCTATGTCCTCGTCGACGAGTTCCAGGACACCAATCGGGCGCAGGCCGAGCTCGTCGCCCTGCTCGCGGAGCCGCACCGGAACGTGACCGTCGTCGGGGATGACGACCAGTCGATCTACAAGTTCCGGGGCGCCGCGATCAGCAACATCCTCGAGTTCCGGGCTCGGTATCGCGGGGCGAGGATGCTCGTGCTCCGCCGGAACTACCGCTCGTGCGCGCCCATCCTCGATGCCGCGTACCGACTCATCCGGTTCAACGACCCGGACCGCCTGGAGGTCCGGGAGGGGATCGGCAAGCGGCTCGTCGCCGAGCGGATGGCGTTGGCGACCCCGCCCCGGATCGAGGTGTTCGCGACCGGGGCCGAGGAGGCCGACTGGGTCGCCGCCGAGATCGGTCGGCGGGTCGCCGCCGGCGCCCGTCCCCGCGACCATGCGGTCCTGGTGCGGGCGAATGCCGTGGCCGACCCCGTGCTGCGGAGCCTCAACCTTGCCGCCGTCCCGTGGCGGTTCAGCGGGACGTCAGGGCTCTACGCTCGACCGGAGGTGCGGCTGCTGCTGGCCTTCCTGCGCTCCCTGGCCGACCCGTCCTCGAGCACGGACGTCTACGCCCTTGCCAGCTCGGACGTCTACGGCCTCGGCGGGCCCGACCTGACGGCGATCGTCAACACGGCTCGCCGCCGGAACCGCTCGGTGTGGGACGTGCTCGAGGAGCTCGATCGCCAGCCGGGGATCCTCCGCGTCTCACCGGAGACGCGTGCCTCGGTGGCCAAGCTCGTCGGAGACCTGCGCGGCTACCTGGAGCTCTCCCATCGGCGCCCGGCCGGCGAGGTCCTCTTCGCGTTCCTCAAGGGCTCCGGGCTGCTCGCCCGGTTCGCGTCGGCCGAGACCGTCGCCGCGGAGGAGGCGGTCCAGAACGTCGCCCGGTTCTTCGACATCATCCGCGCCCAGACGGCCCTCCTCGCGGACGACCGCGTGCCGTTCGTCGCCCGCCACCTCCAGACCCTCATCGAGGCCGGCGACGACCCGCCGACGGCCGAGGTCGACCCGGAGGCCGATGCGGTCTCGGTCCTCACCGTGCACAAGGCGAAGGGCCTCGAGTTCCCGGTCGTCTTCATGATCGGGCTCGTCGCGGGGCGGTTCCCCGCGACCGATCGGAGCGACCCACTGCCGCTGCCGCTCGAGCTCGTCCGCGAGACCCTGCCGGCCGGCGACTTCGCCCTCCAGGAGGAGCGGCGGCTCTTCTACGTGGGGATGACCAGGGCCCGTGACGAGCTGGTGATGACGTACGCGGCGGACTATGGCGGCGGGCGGGCCCGGCGCGTCTCGCCGTTCGTCCTCGAGGCCCTCGACCTGCCGGCGTCGGCCGCCCTGTCCGAGGCCGGCACCCGGGCGGCGGCGCCGCTCCAGAAGCTGGCCGGCTTCGAGGCCGTCGCGCCATCCGCCGAAGCCGGGCGCGGTCCGACCGACGAGCCCCTGACCCTCAGCTTCTACGCGGTCGACGACTACCTGACCTGCCCCCTCAAGTACAAGTACGCCCACGTGCTGAGGGTGCCGCTCGCGCCGCACCATTCCATCGTCTACGGCGCGGCCCTCCACGCGGCGGTCCAGGAGTTCCACCGACGGCAGGCCCGCGGCGTCTTCATGAGCGACTCGGAGCTGTCGGAGGCGTTCGAGCGGGCGTGGTCCAACGAGGGCTTCCTGTCTCGCGAGCACGAGGAGGCGCGCCTCGAGGCCGGACGCCGCGCCCTCGCCCGGTTCCGCGAGCAGCAGCTCCAGCCGGGGGCGGTCGTCCCGGCCTACGTCGAGCGAGAGTTCGCCTTCAGCCTCGAGGGCGATCGGGTGCGCGGCCGCTGGGACCGAGTGGACATCGAGCCCCTGCCGTCCGCCCCGGGCATCGGGCCGGACGTCGCCGACGTCCCGGCGGCGGAGGCGGAGGCGGATCGGCCACCGGCCGCCGACGTCGTGACCCCGACGCTCCCGTTCGGGCAGCGGGAGCGGGTCACGATCACCGACTACAAGTCGAGCGACGTCCGCGACCCGGCTCGCGCGAGGCAGCGGGCCCGGGACTCGCTCCAGCTCCAGATCTACGCGATGGGCTACGAGGCCCAGACGGGGCGCCTGCCGGACGCCGTCCAGCTCCACTTCCTCGAGTCGGGGCTCATCGGGCGCGCCGAGGTCGATCCCAGGCGGCTGGCCAAGGCCCGGGAGCGGATCCGGACGGCCGCCGCCGGGATCCGCCGACGAGCGTTCGGGGCGCGCCCCGACTACCTCGCCTGCTCGTACTGCGCCTTCCGGGAGATCTGCCCGGCGAGCGCCGCCCGCTGATCGTGTCGACGCGCCGCCCGGCACCGGGTGAAGGACGCCGCCGCGGGTCCGTGTCCGGCCATGCAGACCGCATCCGCGCCGTCACGTTCGACTTCGGCAACACCCTCGTCCCGGTCGATCGCGCCGGGCTCCGGCGGGTCGTCGAGCTGACCGCCCGCGCCGTCGACCAGCAGTGCGGGCCGTTCGGCCCCGATGCCTTCCTCGACGTCTGGGGGGAGGAGCGGGAGCGCCAGTTCGAGGAGGAGATCCCACGCTTCCGCGAGGTGGACATCGAGCAGCGGGTCGTCCGGGTGCTCGCCCGCCTGCGCGGGCTGTCGGCGCCGCCGCGCGGCGTGGCGTGGGACGACGCCGCCGCCGCCCGTCGCAGCACGCCGGCCGAGCTGGCCTTCGCGGTCGACGCCTACAGTCGCTCGTTCATCGACGCGATGCCGGCGCCCGCGGCCGTCGGGCCGCTGCTCGGGCGGCTGGCCGAGCGCCGCCGGCTGGCGATCCTGTCGAACTGGCCGCTCGCGGTCACCATCGATCGGTACGTCGAGGCGGCTGGCTGGACGCCCTACCTGGCCGCGATCGTCGTGAGCCAGCGCGTCGGGGTGATCAAGCCGCACCCGGCGATCTTCCGGTCGGCCGAGGCGGCCCTGGGGCTCGGCGAGGCGGAGCGGCCCGCCATCCTGCACGTCGGGGACGACTGGGCCGCCGACGTCGTGGGCGCGAAGCGGGCCGGCTGGCGGGCGGCGTTTCTCGTCGCCCGGCCAGAGGACTCGCCCCTCCCCTCGAGCGAACGGGACGAGGCGGTCGAGGCGGACCTCGAGCTCCGATCGCTGGACGGCCTCGAGCCCGCGCTCGAGCGCGTGGGCGGCTAGGCCGGCGCGAGTCACGGGCGTCGCGGAGCCTCACCCGGGCGAGTCGGTCCGCGGCCTCACGGGCCGGTCGGCTCTCGCCCCGCCACGAGCGACGGGGTAGCGTGACGGCACGTGCCGGGGAGGTGGAGGCATGGGCGACCCGGTCATCCGGACCGAGCGGCTGACCAAGCGCTACGGTTCGCAGCGGGGCATCGCGGACCTGGACCTCGCCGTCCCGCAGGGGTCCGTCTTCGGGTACCTGGGCCCGAACGGGGCCGGTAAGACGACCACGATCCGCCTGCTCCTCGACCTGATCCGGCCGAGCGGCGGTCGAGCGACCCTCTTCGGGCTCGACGCCCACCGCGACAGCCTGGCCATCCGCCGCCGGCTCGGCTACCTCCCCGGCGAGCTGCGACTGTACGACAGCCTGAGCGGCCGGGAGCTCCTGGGCTACTTCGCCAACCTGCGCGGAGGTCTCGACCGCGGCTCGATCGTCGCCCTCGCCGATCGCCTCGACTGCGATCTCTCGCGCGAGATCCGGACGCTCTCGCACGGGAACCGCCAGAAGCTGGGCGTGATCGCCGCGCTCATGGGCGACCCGGAGCTGGTCATCCTCGACGAGCCCACCCAGGGGCTCGACCCGCTCGTGCAGCAGACGTTCTTCGCCGTCCTGATCGAGGCCCGGGCCGCGGGACGGACCGTCTTCATGTCCTCCCACGTGCTGCCCGAGGTCGAGCGCTGCTGCGACACCGTCGCGATCCTGCGCGAGGGTCGCCTGCTCGCCGTCGAGCGCGTCGACGACCTCAAGGCTCGCGCGCTCCGGCGCCTCGAGCTGCGCTTCGCGAACCCCGTCCCACCGGCCGCATTCCGCGACCTGCCAGGGACCCGCGAGCTCGTCGTCGCGGACGACGTCCTCCGATGCGCCGTCGTGGGATCGGTGGACCCGCTGTTCAAGGCGGCGAACCGGTTCGAGCTCCTCGACGTCGTGAGCCAGGAGCCGAGCCTGGAGGAGATCTTCCTGGCGTTCTACGGTGAGGGGGCGCCCGCCGATGCTGCGTAGCGTGCTCGCCAAGACGATCCACGATCAGTGGCGAGCGATCCTCATCTGGTCGCTCTTCTGCGCGGTGTGGCCGGCGTTCTACGTCGCCCTGTACCCCTCGATCGGTGGGGTCGCGGAAGTGCAGAAGATGCTGGAGTCGATGCCGCCGGCGTTCCGGGCGCTCTTCGCGGCCGAGGGCCTGGACCTCACGACGGCCGAGGGTTACCTCAACGTCGAGCTCTTCTCGTTCGTGCTGCCGCTCCTGCTCATGGCCTACACGGTGGCCGTCGGCGGGGGCGCGACGGCCGGCGAGGAGGAGCGGGGAACGGTCGATCTGCTCCTGGCGAACCCCATCTCGCGCTGGCGCGTGGTCGTCGACAAGTCGCTCGCGATCCTGCTCGGGACGCTCGTCCTGTGCCTGGCGGTCTGGATCGGCGTCGTCGTCGGGGCCGCCGCCTCCGACGTCAAGCTGGATCTCGTCAGGGTCGGCGGGGCGGTGGCGAGCAGCGGCCTCCTCGGGCTGGCGTTCGGGGGGATCGCGCTCGCCATCGGGGCGCTGACGGGCCGCCGGATGGTCGCGATCGCCGGCTCGATGGGCCTGGCGGTCGTCGCCTTCTTCGTCAACGCCCTCGGCACCCTCGTCGACTGGCTCGAGCCGCTGCGACCGCTGTCGCCCTTCTACCACTACCTGGGCAACGATCCGCTCCGGCGGGGGCTCGACCCGGGTCACGCGGCCGTCCTCCTCGCGATCGCGGTCGCCGGGGCGGCGGTGGCGGTCGTCGCGTTCGAGCGGCGGGACCTGCACGCCTGAGCGGCCGGCGTCGCGGCGCGGCGGGTGGCCCCCGAGCCGCTAGACTCGCGCCCGATGGAGCCGCGCGACCGGATGGCCAACCTCGGGCTCTTCGCGACCGCGGCGGTCGCCTGGGCCCTCGTCGGCCTCGTCGTCACCACCCGCGACCCACAGGTCGATCCGAGCGCGGGGCTCGTCGGCGCCGCGCTCATCGGCCTGGCCATCGGCCTGACGACCGTCCCGCTGTTCTGGCTCGCGGCCTTCGGACGCAATCGGCGCATCGCGTTCCGGGGCGACTGGGTGCGTGCCGCCCGGCGCGGTGGCTGGGTGGCGATCGTCACGGCCGTCTTCGTCGTGCTCCGTCTGCAGGGTGCGTTCCAGATCCCGATCGCCCTGTTCGTCGTCACCATGGTCCTGATCGCCGAGGCCACGCTGTCGGCCGAACGCTGATCGTCCGGCCGGCGCCCGTCCGGACCCCTCCACGGAGGTGCTCATGTCGTCGGGACTCGCCGCCATCGAGCCCGCACCACCGCACCGCGACGTCAAGCGGCGCATCGCGTCGGCGGTGGACGCCGCCGCTCCGCGGATCCTGGAGCTGTCGCGACGGATCCACGCGAACCCGGAGCCGGCGTTCGAGGAGCACCGAGCCGCCGCCTGGGTCGCCGAGGCCGTGGCCGGGCATGGCTACGCAGTGGAGCACCCGGCGGGCCGGCTCGCGACGGCCGTCCGCGGGATCCTCCGTGGGCGGGCCGGTGAGGGCGGACCCCGGATCGCCGTGCTCGCGGAATACGACGCGCTGCCGGGGCTCGGGCACGGCTGCGGCCACAATACGATGGCGGCCTCGGGCGTCGGGGCGGCCCTCGCGCTGGCGGCCGTCGCCGACTCGTTCGCCGGCGAGGTCGTGTTCCTCGGGACACCGGCCGAGGAGCGTGGCTCCGGCAAGCAGTACATGCTCGACGACGGCCTGTTCGACGGCTGCGACGCCGCGCTCCTGTTCCATCCGTCCGACCGGACCCACGTGGAGATGCGGCTGCTGGCGTCGGTCGACGTGGACGTCACGTTCGGCGGCCTGCAGGCGCACGCCGCGTCCGAGCCGTGGATGGGCCGGAACGCCCTCGACGCGCTCGTCCTGCTGTTCAGCTCGATCGGCCTGTGGCGGCAGCAGCTGCGTCCCGAGGCGCGCGTCCACGGGATCGTCCTCGAGGGCGGCACGGCCGCCAACATCATCCCCGACCGCGCCGTGGGGCGGTTCATGCTCCGCTCGACCGACCAGGCGTACTTCGCGGAGCTGCAGGAGCGCTTCCGCCAGCTCGTCGAGGGAGTCGCGGTCGCGACCGGCACTCGCGGCGAGGCGGCGTTCTCGGGCGGGTCGTCGACGATGAACCACAACCGGGTGCTCGCGGGCCGGTTCGCCGAGAACATGGCGGCCTACGGGATCCCCGACGCGGCGCCAGACCCGAACATCGGGTCGTCCGACATGGGCAACGTCAGCTGGCACGTGCCGACGATCCATCCCAGCCTGGCGATCTGCGAGCCCGGGGTCCCGGGCCACTCCGTCCGATTCCGGGACGCCGCCGCGTCGCCCCGGGCGGAGGAGGTCACGCTGCTCGTGGCCGCCCTCGTGGCCCAGACGGCCTTCGATCTGCTCGCCGACCCGTCCCTCGTCGAGGGCGCCTGGCGCGAGTTCCGGGCAGGCGCGCGGCCGACCTGAGCGCCACGGCCGCGCCCTCCCGCGCGGCCGAGGGACGGGCGGCTTCCTGCGCGGTGCTAGGATTGCCGGCGCGGCGCCCCGCTGGACGTTGAGACCGAACCGGCGGCGCCCGATGCGGACGGCCCGTACCGTCCGACCCGGCTCTCCATCCCGCCGGCTCGGACGCCGTCCCGGAGGTCTCGACCCTTGGCCGAGCGTCCCCGAGATCCCGTCGGCGAGCCCGACTTCGCGGCCCTGAACGGCTGGGATCGAGTGCACGAGGTCTTCAGCGACTTCGACCTTCCGACGTACGTCGGCCCGCTGTCGTTCATGAAGCTCCCCTGGGTGCCCGATCCGGCGGATCTGCTGGCCCTGCAGGCGGACGTGGCCATCGTCGGCGCGCCGTTCGACGACGCGGTCAGCCATCGACCGGGCGCGCGCTTCGGGCCGCGGGCGATCCGCGAGGCGCAGTACACCTCGGGCTCGATCAACTCCCTCCAGCTCGCCGTCGAGCCCTTCGAGGTCCTGCGCGTCGTCGATGCGGGTGACGCGAACATCGTCCCGGCGATGCTCGCCCGGGGTCACGCGCTCGTATACCGGAAGGTCCGCGAAGTCGCGACGACCGGCGCGATCCCGATCGTCCTCGGCGGCGACCACTCCATCACCTGGCCGGCCGCGACGGCCATCGCCGAGATCCGGCGGCCCGGCAGCATCGGCATCGTCCACTTCGACGCCCACGCCGACGCCGCCAACGAGGATTGGGGCCAGCTCGCCGGCCACGGGACGCCGATGCGACGGCTCATCGAATCCGGCGCCGTGAAGGGCGGCAACTTCGTGCAGGTCGGACTGCGCGGCTACTGGCCGCCCGTCGAGGTCTTCGAATGGATGCAGGCGCAGGGCATGCGCTACCACCTCATGCGCGAGATCGAGGAGCGGGGCGCCGAGGCCGTCGTCGCCGATGCGATCGCCGAGGCCCTCGACGGGCCCGATGCGGTGTACCTGTCGGTCGACATCGACGTGCTCGATCCAGGCATGGCGCCGGGCACCGGCACGCCCGAGCCGGGCGGGCTCCTCACGCGGGAGCTCCTCCGGGCGATCCGCCAGGTCGTGGCCGCCGTCGAGCTGGCCGGGATGGACATCGTCGAGGTCTCGCCCCCGTACGACCAGGCCGAGACGACCGCGATGGCCGCCAACCGCTGCGCCCTCGAGGCGATCAGCGCACTCGCGCGCAGGCGGCTGGACGGACGTCCGGTGCGCTTCGAGGCGGCCCGTCGCCCGTCGTCCGGCTGACGCCGGGGGGTCGGACCGCTGCCCCCGGCTGCCGCGGCTGGCGCTAGGCTGAGCGCGTGAGCGATCAGCCGCATCCACGTCGGGCGGCCGGCGGCGAGACCGCCGCCGAGGCGCTCGCCCGGCTGTACGACCTCGACCTGGAGGCGGACGAGCCCGGGGACGTCGACCTGTACCTCGCGCTGGCGGCGCGGGTCGGCGGGCCGGCCCTCGAGCTGGCGGCCGGGACCGGTCGGCTCGCCGTGCCGCTGGCCGTCGCCGGGCATCGGGTCACCGTCGTGGACGTGGATCCGGCGATGCTCGCCCGCGCCCGGGCGCGGGCACGGGCGGCTCGCGTGGGCGCCCGGATCCGGTTCGTCGAGGCCGACCTGATCGAGCTGGAGCGTCACCCGCTGTCGGACGCCGGCACGTACCGGCTCGCCCTGCTCGCCCTGAACTCGCTGTTCCTCCTCGCGACGCGCGAGGCCCAGGCGACCGCGCTCCGGGTGCTCGCCGGTCATCTGGCCCCTGGCGGTCTCGCCGTCGTCGACGTCTGGCTGCCGTCGGCTGACGAGCTCGCGCGGTACGACGGGCGGCTCCTGCTCGACCGCGTCCACGTCGACCCGGCGTCGGGGAGCCACCTCACGAAGTGCTGGGCCGCGACGCACGACGCCGCGACGCAGTCGGTGGTCCTGACCACCATCTACGAGGAGGGCCCGCCGGGTGCGCCGCCCGTACGATGGGTCCGGCGGGATCCGATGCGCCTCGTCGGAGCCGACGAGCTGCGCGGGCTCGCCGAGGCGGCCGGCCTCGAGGTCGAGCTCATGGCCGGCGACTACCGACTCGAGCCGCTCGGCCCGGGCGCCGAACGCGCGGTCCTGGTGGCCCGTCGCTCCTGAGATCCGCGACCGCCGGGAAGCCCGCCCGCGCGGATCCGGACCGCCCGACGGCCGTCCTCGAGACGTCCGGGACCGTTCGGGCCATCCAGGCCCCTGACCTCCGGGCCCCGGATGCCCCCGCCCGGGCCCGTGGTATCGTCGGAACGATGCCAGGAAGCACCGCCCAGATACGCCTCCTCGTCGTCGAAGACGTGCCGCAGGTCGCGCAGTACGTTCGTGGGCTGCTGAACGCCCAGGCCGCGATCAAGCTGCTCGAAGTCATCAGCGACGGCTCCAAGGCGGCCGGTCAGGTCCAGCAGCTTCGCCCCGACGTCGTCGTCGTCGACGCCCTCCTCCAGGGCCGGCTGAAGGGCATGTCGCTCGTCGGGCAGCTGGCGGCCGCCCAGCCGCGCATCCCGGTCGTCGTGCTGACGGTGCCGCAGCAGCCGGTCTCGCCCGACCCCTCGCACGGGATCGATGGCGTCCTCTCGATGCCCTTCTCGGGCTACGACCTGGTCAATCGGATCCAGGAGGTCTACAAGGCCTCGCTGGAACGGGAGGCGGCCGGCAGCGCCCGGCTCATCACGGTCTTCGCGCCGAAGGGCGGCGTGGGGACGACGACGCTCGCCTTCAACCTGGCGGTCGCGACCGGGCAGCTCGGCACGCGCACCGTCCTCGTCGATGGGAGCCTGCAGTTCGGCGACCTTCGCTCGCTCCTCAAGGTGCCGCTCGACGCGCCGTCGATCCTCGATCTGCCGACCGACCGGATCACCGACGCCGACCTCGCCGACGTCCTGTGGCGCGACCCGTCCGGCATCGACATCCTGCTGGCGCCGCCGCGCATCGAGCAGGCCGAGATGGTCACGACACGCGATCTCGACAAGATCCTGTCGATCCTTCGCCGGGTCTACCAGGTCGTCGTCGTGGACACGGCCTCGTACCTGTCCGACGTGACCCTGGCCTTCCTCGACCAGGCCGACCTGGTGCTCGAGCTCGTGACCTACGACTCGACGACGATCCACAACACGATCGCGATGGCCGCCACGTTCCGAGCCATCGGCTACCCGCCGACGAAGGTCCAGTACCTGGTGAGCCGGGCCGACTCGTCGGGCGGGATCGCCGCCGACGACCTGGCTCGCGCCCTCGGGCGGGTCCCCGAGCACACGATCGTCTCGAACGGTCCGCTCGTCATCCGCTGCAACAACGAGGGAGTGCCGTTCGTGCTCGCCGCGCCGGGCGAGGCGATCAGCGCCGATGTGGTCAAGCTCGCGCAGTCGCTCGTCGGCGGGGCGCGGGTCGCGGCGGGGGCCGCCCGCTGACCGTGTCGGATCCCCGGCCGCTCGGCGTCTTCGACTCCGGGGTCGGCGGCCTGACCGTCCTGCGCGAGGTCCTTCGCCGCAGCCCGAGCGAGTCGACGATCTACCTCGGCGACAACGCGCGAGCGCCGTACGGGACGCGGTCGGACGACGAGGTCCGGCGCTTCTCCGCCCAGGCGCTCGACGCCCTCGCCGGGCTCGACGTGAAGGCGATCGTCGTCGCCTGCAACACCTCGACGGCGGTCGCCCTGGGCGACCTGCGCCGCCGCTACGACCTGCCGATCCTCGGCGTGGTCCGCCCCGGGGCGGTCGCCGCCTCGCTCGCCAGCCGCAACCGACGCGTCGGGGTCATCGCGACGCCGGCCACCGTCCGCTCGCATGCCTACTTCGCGGCCATCAAGGACGAGAACCCGGCGGTCGAGGTCTACGAGCACGCGACGCCGGCCTTCGTCCCGATGGTCGAGGCCGGTCGCCTGGAGGGAGCCGATGTCGAGGCGACCGTTCGCGAGTCCCTGGCGCCGCTGCTCGGCGCGCGCGACGGCGACGGCGAGTTCATCTTCCCGCTCCCGGCATCCGCCCGGATCGACACCCTCCTGCTCGGCTGCACGCACTACCCGCTCCTTCGGCCGGTCATCGCGCGCGTCGCCGGCGAGCGGGTCGCGATCGTCGACTCGGCCACCGCCACCGCGGGGGCGCTTGCGGAGCTCCTGGCGGTCAACGGGCTCGAGGCGCCGGGCACGACCCGCGGGACCGCCGCCGACGCGGGGCGGGGCGGCCACGACCGGCCCGCCGAGCGGGCGAGCGCCCCGACGCACCGGCTCCTCACCAGCGGCGACGTGGCCGCGTTCGAGACCGTGGCCCGGCGCCTGTTCGGCGCCGACATGCCGCGGGCGGGGTCCATCGAGCTCGGCTCGGCCGAGCCGATCCTGAGCGCACCGTGACCACGCGACGCGACCCACGCCAGGACCGGGTCTGGCAGGCCGGCTTCCTGATCGGCTCGGCGATCGGCGCGGCCGTGACCGTCGTGGGGCGGCGAGTCGAGCGTTCGGCCCGTCGCGGCCTGGTCGACTGGCCGGCCGTCGAACGCATCGCCATCACCCGCCTCCGTCGGGCGCCCGGAACGCTGTCGACGGACGAGCTCCGGGCGGCCGACCGGGACTACGCCGACGCGATGGGCCGAATCATCCCGCGGCTCAGCGCGGCGTTGGGCACGGAGCTGCCGGGCGTGGTCGAGCGGGCGGGCGTCATCGACCGGGCCGGCTGGGTGCGGGCGAACGTCGTCTCGTTCACCGCTGTCCTCGGTCGCCTCGAGCACCACCTGCTCGACCAGGTCGTGCCGCCGGACAGCGGCCTCGGAAAGGCGGCGGTCGCCGTCGCGAACCGCTGGGTCACCACCCGCCAGCTGGGCTTCCTGCTCGGGTTCATGGGCCAGCGCGTCCTCGGCCAGTACGACCTGGCGATCCTGTCGGCTGAAGCCGAACCCGGGCGCCTGCTCTTCGTCGAGGAGAACATCCGGCAGACGGCCGCGACGCTGGACCTGCCGCTCCACGCCTTCCGGACCTGGATCGCCCTCCACGAGACGACCCACGCCTTCGAGTTCGAGGCGCATCCATGGCTGCGTCCGTACCTGGCCGAGCGCCTCGAGTCACAGCTCGCGATGTTCTCCCGGGACGCGCCGTCGCTGGGACGTGACGCGATGCAGGCCCTCGGCCGCTGGCTGCGCGGCGAGGCGAACGGCGGCCACTGGATCGAGGGGCTCATGGGCGAGGAGCAGGGCCGCGCCTTCCGCGAGACGCAGGCGGTCATGAGCCTCCTCGAGGGCTTCAGCGACTACATCATGGACGAGGTGGGCCGCGACCTGGTCCCCGGCGTCGCGCGCATCAGCTCGCGCTTCCATGAGCGCCGTGAGCGGCGGACCGGCTTCGAGCGGGCGGTCCTCCGGCTGACCGGCATGGACCTCAAGATGGAGCAGTACAAGAAGGGCGAGCGCTTCGTCGCGGCCATCGCCCGCGCGCGCGGCGCCCAGGCGCTTCGGCGCCTCTGGGAGGGCCCGGAGACGCTCCCGAAGCCGGGCGAGATCGACCGTCCGGCACGCTGGATCGCGCGCGTCCTGGGAGGGTCGGACTCGTCCGCGGCGGTCGCGCCGCGGGCCGGCGACGCATGAGCCTCGACGCGCCCATCCGACGCGTCCCCGGTCCCGGTGCGGGCCCGGGTGGCGTCCCCGCCGCGATCGCGCTGAGCCCGATCCTCTCGGCCCGCTGGCGCGGCCGCGACCTGGAGCGGATCCGGGAGGCGGCGCCGGGTGCGCGCCTCGTCACCGTGTCGGTCGAGGGGCTGGCCGACGGTCCGCTCGAGGACGTCGAGGTCCTCCTGCGCGGGTTCCTGTCCGCCGAGGTCTTCGACCGCCTGCTGCTGCGCGCCCCGCGGCTCGCCTGGGTCCACTCGGCGTCGGCCGGCGTGGAGCGCGTGCTGACGCCCGCCAGCCGCGATCGCGGCCTCGTCATCACGAACGCCCGCGGCGTGTTCAGCCGGCCGATCGCCGAGTACGTCCTGATGATGATCCTGGCGGTGAGCCGCAGGCTCCCGCAGCTCCTCGAGCTCCAGCGCGAACGCACCTGGCAGCCGCTCGAAGGCGCCGAGCTGCGCGACGTGACGATCGGGATCGTGGGGCTCGGGTCGATCGGGCGGGCCGTGGGTGCGCTCGCGACCGCGTTCGGCTGCCGCGTGGTGGCGATCCGCCGCCGGAGCGAAGCCGAGCTCGCCGCCGTGGCTGCCCATGAGCCCGCCGGCGACGACGAGCGCCCGCTGGGCGAGATCATGCTCGATCGTGTGCTCGGGCCCGAGGCGCTGCCCGAGCTGCTCGCCGACTCCGACTTCATCGTGCTCGCGGCGCCGCTGACCCCGGAGACCGAGGGGATGATCAACGAGCGGACGCTCGCCCACGTGAAGCCGGGTGCCTGGCTGATCAACGTCGCCCGGGGCAGGCTCGTCGACGAGCGGGCGCTCCTTCGGGCGCTCCAGGAGGGCCCGCTCGGCGGTGCGGTCCTCGATGCGTTCGGCGAGGAGCCGCTGCCCGCCTCCTCGCCGTTCTACGACCTGCCCAACGTCATCGTCACGCCGCACACCTCCTGGTCGAGCGGTCGGGTCCTCGATCGGAGCGTGGGGCTGTTCTGCGAGAACCTCCGGCGCTACCGGCTCGGCGAGCCGCTGCTCAACGTCGTCGATCCCGCGGCCGGCTACTGAGGGCCCCGCGGGCGGCCCGACGGCCATCTCGCCCGGGCCGCGCTCGTCGGCCCCGGGGCGACCGGGACCCGAGCGGGGCGCGCGCCCGGCATAGGACAATGGCGCCCGCATGCAGATCGCCATCGTCGGCCTCGCCTCGTCCGGCAAGACCACCGTCTTCAACACCCTGACCCGCGGTCATGTCCAGACCGGCGGGTATGGTGGGCTGGAGCTCCACGTCGGGGCCGTCAAGGTCCCGGACGAGCGGCTCGACCGTCTGGCGGCGATCTTCCACCCGAAGAAGATCGTCCACGCCGACGTCACCTATGTCGACCTGCCCGCGCCGCCCGCATCGGCCGAGGGGCGGGTCGGGGCGGAGGAGCTGCCGGCGGAGCACCTCGCCCGCCTGCGGGAGGCGGACGCGCTCATCCACGTCGTCCGAGCGTTCGAGGATCCCGCCGTCGCGCATCCGTCGGGGTCGGTCGACCCGCGGCGCGATCTCGAGCAGCTCGACCTCGAGCTCGTCCTCGCCGACCTCGCCGTGGCCGACCGGCGCCTCGAGCGCCTGCGGGCGAGCGGTCGCCATGGGACACCCGCCGAGCGGGAGGCGAACGAGCGGGAGGAGGGGATCCTCGACCGCCTCAAGGCCGCCCTCGAGACGGGCCGGCCGATCCGCGACCTCGAGCTCGAGCCGGACGAGGAGAAGGCCGTCCGGGGCTTCCGCTTCCTGACCCAGAAGCCGGTCCTGGCCCTGCTCAACGTCGGTGAGGCCGACCTCCCGGCCACGGCACTCGTCGAGCGCGTCGCGGCGGTCTACCCGCACCAGCACGCCCTCGTGGAGGCGCTCTCCGCGAAGATCGAGATGGAGCTCGGGGAGCTCGAGCC
>JAPVSP010000156.1:0-3173 GCA_047519685.1 Chloroflexota bacterium | reverse complement strand
CGGAAGTCCGCGATGACCCGGAGGACCCCGCGCCGGATCGACAGGTCGCGCATGAGCTCGGCGGCCCAGCTGTCGAGCTGCTCGTCCGGCTGCTCGCCAAGCCGCTGGCGATATTCCTCGGGATCGGCGGAGAGGCCGGTGGCGCCCACGGAACCTCCTGTGCGGTGGTCGAGACGGCGGTCAGTATGCCAGAGCCCGCTCGCCGGTCGCGCTCAAGGCTGGCCGGCGCCGGGATCAGCCGGCGGACGGCGGGCAGGGACCGTGTGGACCGACGACCGGCTCCGCCCCGGAGCCAGATCTCGGCTGGGTGATCGCCCCGGACGCCCGCTCGGGCCGGGATCCCTCCGGCCACTCGTTGAAGCGCTCGGTCAGCCAGCGCCCGAACCGTCCCGGGACAGGGCGGACCGGATCATCGCGGATCATCTCGAACATCGAGCACCAGAGGCGGGCGGTCATCGCGTCCACCGCCTCCTTCGTCGGTCGGCCACCCGTTTCGATCGGCCGCCCGATCCGGACGCGGACGGTCCGCCCGAATCCCAGCCAGCTCGTCCCGCCGATGGCGATCGGGACGATCGGCACCCGCGAGCGCATGGCGAAGAAGACCGCGCCCTCCGCCAGCGGGAGCAGCTCCCCCTCCCGAGCATGGATCCGGCCCTCGCCCATGATGCCCAGTCGGCATCCGGCCCTGAACACCGCCTCGACCCGGCGGGTCGCCTCGAGGAGGTCGGTCTTGGCGGGCTTGTAGGGAACGGCCGATCCCGACCAGACGATGAGGCGGTTGCGTGCGCCCGTCGACATGTCCGCCTCCTTCGGTCCGAACCAGTAGAGGCGCGGCCGGCCCGGCAGCGCTGCGAGCAGGACGAACGGGTCCACCCAGCTTTGATGGTTGGCGCACAGGAGCGCCGGACCCGACGGCAGCCGCTCGATGCCCTCGACCCGCAGCCGCACGACCAGCCTGACGACGATCGAGACGGCGCCCTTCGCCAGCCAATAGCGAATGGCCCGCCGCCAGGCCGGGATCGCCGAGCCCGGCACGGTCCGGATAGGAGGCTCCCCTACCCCGCCCATGTCCGGCCTCGCTTCCATCGGTCGGCTCGTCGTCGTCGCCGGTCCATCAGGGCTCCGCCCGCCCGGCGGCCGGGGCGAGCCCGCGACCGAGCCGGGACCCATCCGGCGACCCGCGAACCGTCGTCATCCCTGCGACGTGGATCGAGGACGAATGTGCCGGGACGGCTCATGGCACTCGCCCACGCGCATGCTCGACCTCCCCGTTCGGTGCCGACCGAGCGAGGCTAGCACGGCCGTTGCCATCACGAGGGCCATCCGGCTCTCCTCCGGCCCGACGCGGAGGCCGCCGGACTCGCCATGCCGGCTGAAGGAGGGACATTCGGACCATGCGCGGATCCCCTGAGCGGGCCCATCCTCGTCGTCAGTCACTCGCGGCCGAGCCCGACGCGTCGGCGCGGTCGGGGTTCGCGGTGGGCCCGAGGACGGGCAAGCGTCCCGGGAGGGAGCTGGGGACATGCGGATCGATCGTGGGTTGTTGAACTGGGGGGTGTTCCTCGTCCTGCTCGGCGCCATCCCATTGGCGGTCGGGCAGGGCTGGCTCCCCCGGGACGTCCGCTGGTGGGAGCTGTGGCCGCTCATCCTGGTCGGGATCGGGATCGGGATCCTGCTGCGACGGACGACGGTCGCGCCGATCGGCGGGCTTCTCGTGGCGGCGACGTTCGGCCTGATGATCGGCGGGGCCCTCGCGAGTGGCCCCGGCTTCCCGATCTTCGGCGGCGGCTGCATCGGCGGGACCAGCGGGACGGCGTTCCCGAGCCAGGACGGGACGCTCGGCGGCCAGACGGCCACCGTACGGCTCGAGATGGGCTGCGGCGACCTGACCGTGACGACCGCCTCGGGGAATGCGTGGAGGGTCACGGGAACGTCGGATCAGGGGCGCACGCCGAGCATCTCGAGGTCCTCGGCCGACCTGACCGTCCGCTCCTCGGACGACCAGACGATCGGCGGCTTCTTCCGGGCGCGTTCGACCTGGGAGGTCACCCTTCCGACGGCACCGCGGCTGCGGCTGTCGGCCTCGGTCAATGCCGGCAGCGGGCGGATCGATCTCGGCGGCGCCGACCTCGAGGACCTGGAGCTGTCGGTCAACGCCGGCGACGGGCGGATCGACCTGAGCGGGGCCACGGCCTTGCAGCTGTCGCTCGAGGTGAATGCCGGCAGCACCAGGATCGCCCTCCCCGACGCCTCGCTCAGCGGCGACATGACCGTCAACGCCGGGTCCATCGCCTTCTGCGTCCCGCCCGATGTGGCGCTCCGCCTCCGGACGAACGACAACATCACCGCCAGCTACGACTACGGCCGGCGAGGCCTGGTGAAGACGGGCAACACCTGGCAGTCGTCGGGCTGGGATACCGCGACCAAGCGGATCGACCTGTCCACGACCGCGAACGCCGGGAGCTTCGCTCTGGACCCGCAAGGGGGCTGCAGATGAACGACCGACTCCATCGGTCCCGCGAGGACCGGATCATCGGCGGGGTCTGCGGGGGCGTCGCCGACCGCCTCGATCTCGATCCATCGTTGGTCCGCATCGGCTGGGTCATCCTGACGGTCCTGACCGGCGGCCTCATGCTCCTCCTCTACATCGTCATGCTGTTCGTCGTGCCCGAGGAGGGAGCCCCCGGTGCCCCCCCGACCTGGCCGGCGCCGCCGCCTGCGCCGGGGGAAGGGGCGATCCCGGGCTGGGCCCCTCCAGCGCCCGTCGGGGGCTGGACCGCGCCCGGCTCGGCCGCGACGCCCGGGGCGGCCTCGCCCGAGGCGGCTTCGGGCGCCTCCACCGCCTCGCCTGCGGCGCCGGCCCAGCCCGAGGCCGAGCCGACGCCGGCCGGTGGCTGGGTGGCGCCAGGCCTCTGGGCCTCGCCGCACGAGGCCAGGGCCGCCCGCCGAGCGGCTCGCCGCGAACGACGGGCACAGCGAGATACAACCTTCGGACTCCTGTTCGGTCTCCTGCTCATCCTGCTCGGGGCGTACTTCCTGTTCCGCCAGTACGTCCCGAACCTGGATCTCGACCGCTTCTGGCCGGTCGTCGTCATCGCGCTGGGCGTCCTGTTCATCGTCCTCGCGTTCCGACGATCGAAGCCGCCGGCTGTCTGAGCCCCTCCTCCCTGGCG
>JAPVSP010000155.1:0-6824 GCA_047519685.1 Chloroflexota bacterium | reverse complement strand
GGGAGGGGATGTGGACCAGCGGACGCGACTCGCATCCCGCAACAGCCCGCGGTTCTGGGGCGGAGCCGCTGGCTGGATCCGTGAGGAACGCCGGCGGCGACGGGGCGGGTGGGGGACGGAGGCGACCGGCCCGGCCATGAGGGACCAGACGGTGTGAGCGCGCTGACGACGGCCCGCTCTCTGTTCGGGCCGCCGCCAACCCCAGAGCCCCAGAAGCGTCGCCCGGCGGGGTCGGCTCCAAGTGACTACCATCGGTCACCGCGCCAGCGACCACCACCGTCCTGGCGCCCGCCAGGGTTGCTTGTCGCAGAGACCGCGATCTCCGCAGGCGCGTTTCATCTCGTATGCAACTCGACACCGCCTGCGGTCGGCGATACCTAATCCAGACATAACTCACCTTATCGGAAGTGATATCCAGGCCACTGGGAGCCGCGCGTCGCCCGGGTCACGCCGCGGCGGCGAGCGGGTGGCGACGGGCCTCGTAGATGCGATCGTGGACGGGCCGCAGCGTGTAGGCGGCGATCGCGAACCCGATGATGGCGATGGCGTTCGCGAAGCGCGGACCTGCCGCGAGGCCGAACGCGAGCGTGGCCAGCCAGATGACGACGCCGCCGATCGCCGGCGCCAGGGCGGTCGACGAGGCCGTGGCGACGTTGCTCAGGCCCATGTAGCGACCAGCCGAGATCTTCGGGATCACTTCGGTCATGAACGCCCAGTCGACCGCCAGGAAGATGCCGCTGGCTGCAGCGAGGAGGATCACGCCCGGCACGACGAAGCCGATGCTGGGCGCGAGTGACACGAGCACCATCGCCCCGGCGCCGAGTGCGCAGGCGGCCCAGATGACGGGCTTGCGACCGACGCGATCCGAGATCCGCGCGGACGGCAGCACGACCAGCAGGGCGGTCACGCCGAACAGGACCGTCGCGACGCCGATCCAGAACGCCTTCGCCTCGACCTCGCCCAGCGCGAACGGCAGCGACACGAAGACCGAGCCATCGAAGCCCATCGTCCGCTCCATGTAGAAGACCTGGACGTTGATGAGCGTCCCGGCGGCGGTCAGGAAGAAGAGGCGGGACGCGATGAGCCAGACGTAGTCATGCTCGCGCAGGACGTCGGTCGCCCAGGTCTCCCGGGCGATCTCGAGCCAGCCCCTCCCCTCTCTGGGCCTGGCGGCACGCCCCTCGCGGACCCACAGGACGGTCCCGATCATCGTCGCGAGCTCGATCGCGCCGAGCGTGAGCGTCGGCCAGAAGTAGCCGTTCGTGAGCACGAATCCGCCGATGATGACGACGGTCCCGACGATGTTCCCGAAGACCTGGGCGAGCCCTGCGAGCCCGCTCGCCAGGCCGACCTGACGCTCCGGGACCAGGTCGGGCACGTAGCCCTGGAACGGGCCCTGCGCGAAGTTCGACGAGAACTGGAGCAGGACCAGGGCGGCGAAGAACGCGAGCGGCGTCGCGCTGAAGGCGATCGCGACCAGCCAGAGCGCATCGAGGATGGTCCCGATGAAGATGTACGGCTTGCGACGTCCCCAGCGGCTCATCGTGTAGTCGCTCAGATTGCCGACCGTGGGCTGGACGATGATGGCCATGACGACCGCGAGGGCCTCCATCACGCCAAGCGCGGCCGGCGCCGTCGCGCGGTCGAAGAACTCCTCGATCCGCTCCTGTCCGAGGATCTCCCAGCCACCCCAGACGACGGTGAGGCCGAGCCAGTAGAGCGAGATCTGGACGAGCTGGCCGAGCGGCAGGGCCCGGGTCGGCCGGCCGCTCGCGTCGAGGCCGTCGTCAGGGTCGAGCGACGAGGAGGCGCCGGTCAGCGCTGTCGATCCCGTGGTCGCCATGGCAGCCCTCCCGTCCGGATGCGCAGATGGTCGCCGGGTCGCCACCACCTCCACAAGGTCCACCCGGCCCCGCGTCTGGGACGCGCGAGCGGCGGGTGCGTTGCGCCCGGGGACCGACTGGACGTCACGAACCCGCGATGAGGCGACAGGCGTTCCCGTAGTAGAGGGGGATGTCGACGCCGATGTGGACGGCGGTCGGCAGCAGGAGCGAGCCCGTGCGCCAGGCGACGAGCCCCGCGATGAGCCCGCCGGCCGCCAGCGACGCGACGACCGGGAGCGGCGACCCGACGAAGTCCGCACCCGTATGGGCCAGCCCGAAGACGAGGGCCTGGCCGACGATCGCCGGCAGCGGACCCGTGATCCGACACGTCCAGGCCCGGAGGGCGCCCCGGTAGACCACCTCCTCCATCACCCCGTTCGAGACCGCGAAGAGCAGCGCCGGCACCACGGCCCGGAGGTCGCCCACGGTGAAGTCGACCCGGCCGAAGAACGGTTCCGAAAGGGCGGGGCCGAGGAGCAGCCCGAGCGGGCCGCTGGCGGCGAAGGCGGCGAGGGAGAGCGCCGCGAGCCGACGGGACGGCCGGCGCAGGCCGAGCTCCCCCACTCCGCCTCCCACGAGCGGAAGGAGCAGCCCGAGCGCGGCGAGCGCCAGGGCCGCGTCGATCACCCGGGTCGTGGCGAACGGCGCGAGCGCCGAGGCGCACGTCGAGCCGTCCCGGGCCGAGACCGGGAGCGGTGCGAGGCCCCAGGCCAGGCTCACCGCGACCGGGATGGCCCCCGCCCACGCGGGCGATCGCCTGGGATCGACCCGCCGGGTGACGGCGAAGCCGGCGAGGCAGGCCGCGAGGAGCGGGATCCGCGACTCGTGGACGGCCGCAGCCATCGCCAGCAGGGCGATCGGGAGGAGGTCGAGCGCCGCGGCTCGCCAGGCCGCCGGCGTGCGGGAGCCGCGGACCGCGAGCCGACGTTCGATGGTGTCCACGATCGAAGGACGCGCAACGGGCCTTCGCGTGACTGTCGGGGTCCGGCAGGCACCAAAGCGCCCGAAGGAACCGCCGTTCCGATGCACCCGACGCTGATGCAAGCACCGGCGCCGTTGCGTTCGAACCAGTAGCCCCTTCGGGCAACGCCTACGCTACCCGACCGCCCTCTCGGTCAGGAAGGGGGTTATCCACGACTTTCGAGATCCGAGGGGTCGGATGGACCCGGTCGTCCACACCCCGCCAACAACCCGGGGGGCGCGGGGTCCGCCAGGCCGAGCATGGCGAAGCCATCCGTCATCGCCAGGAGACCGGATGACTCCGGCGTCGCGTCCCGGTCGCTCGCGATGTCGGCGCCGTGGACGATCCGGGCGAGCCGCCGGACGGCCGGGTCGGCGATCTCGAACTCCTCGATGAGCACCTCGAAGGTGCACAGCCCATCGCGATGGGTGTACCGGGCACCCGGTGCATCGAAGGAGATGCCATCCTCGCTCGCCGCCGCGGCGAGCACCTGGTCGGCCGGGACGAAGACGATCTCGGCGTCCGGGTCGATGAACCGCCGGATGAGCCATGGACAGGCGATCCGGTCGGTCCGCGGGTGCTCGCGGGTCAGCCAGCGCATGTCCGTCTCCCTGAGAGAGACAGAACGCCCGAAGGAACCTCCGGCCCGTCCGCGTCACCGCTGATGCAAGCACCTGCAGCGTCGCTGTCCGTTCCAGTGGCCCCTTCGGGCAGGACCCACGTTACCCGGCGCCGCCGTCGCGGGGGAAGGGACTTATCCACGAGTTTCGGAGTTCTCGGCGGGTTCCGGAACGGGCCGTCCACAGCCTTTCCACGCCTGACCGGGCTCGCCCGACCTTCAGAGCTCGAGTGGCCACTCCGATCCGTCGGCCGCGCGGGGCACCCACTCGGAGTCGAGCTCGACGGTCATCTCGATGCCCAGGAGCGGGGCGGAGATGACCCAGCGGGTGCCGGCCGTCCGAGCGGCCCTGAGCGTCGTGTCCACGACGCGGAGCCGCAGGTCGACGGCCAGCCCGCGGCTGACCCCGATGCCGCCCGGATCGACCTCGGCGGTGAAGCTCCGGGCGACGGTGGCCGCCGCGGCGGGCGACCCCTCGACGACGAGCCGGTGGGCGGGCCCCCAGTCGAGGGCCAAGTGGCGCACCCCGGCGGGCGTGACCACGTTGCCGTGGACCGAGCGACCGTCCCCGCTCGCGTGGAGCGTCAACATCCCGGCGGCGGTCGCCGCCTCGAGTCGGGCGAATCGCCCCTCCGGGTCGGTCTCCAGGAGCGTGACGACCTGCAGCCGGCCGATCCGCGTGACGCTCTCCCGCCAGCGACGTCCCCGCCGGCCCTCGGCCACCGACCAGACCACGACCGCGCCGTCCGGGCGCCCCGCACGTCCGGCGCGGCGGAGCCAGGGCCGGGCCGGCGGCGCGTCAGGCTCGGCCACGGGTCGGCGCGTCGTTCCCGGCCTCGCGCAGGGACGCGGCCCATCGTCGGGCCGTCGCCTCGAGCTCGGCCGCGAGCGCGGGCGCGGCGCGGCCGTGCACCCGCACGTCCCGGGCCCGGTAGTCGAGATCGACGGTCCCCCGCTCGCGGACCCGGGCGAGCAGCTCGCCGGCCGCATAGGGCACCGCGACGTCGACATCCACCCACAGGCTGGCGAGCAGCGCGGCGATCTCGGCCCGCAGCGTGTCGAGGCCGTAGCGGGTGAGCGCCGAGACGAAGACCGCACCGCCGATCGCGGGCGCGGGCGCCGTGCTGTCGCGGGCCGAGGCCTCGAGCAGGTCGACCTTGTTGAAGACGACGAGCCGCGGCTTCTCGCCCGCCCCCAGCTCGTCGAGGACCGACTGGACGGTCGCCCGGTGCTCGGCGAAGTGCGCGTCCGCGGCGTCGACGATCTCGAGCAGCGCGTCGGCGCGCGTGACCTCCTCGAGGGTCGCCCGGAACGCATCGACGAGCTGGTGCGGCAGCTTGTGGATGAAGCCGACGGTGTCGGTCACGATCGCCGTCTGTCCCTCCCCGAGCCTCACGAGACGGCTGGTCGGGTCGAGCGTCGCGAAGAGCTTGTCCTCGGCCAGCGCGACCTCCTCGCCGACGAGCGAGTTGAGGAGCGTCGACTTGCCGGCGTTCGTGTAGCCGACGATCGAGACGGTCGGGAGCAGGCGGCGGTCGCGCCCGCGCGCCGCTGTCGCCCGCTGCTGGCGGACCTGCTCGACGCGCTCCTTCATCTTCTTGATCCGCTCGCGGATGATCCGCCGGTCCGTCTCCAGCTGGCTCTCGCCCGGGCCCCGGGTCCCGATGCCGCCGCCGGTCCGGGACAGGTGGGTCCACATCCGGGTCAGGCGGGGCAGCTGGTACTCGAGCTGGGCGAGCTCCACCTGGAGCCGTCCCTCGTGGGTGCGCGCGTGCTGGGCGAAGATGTCGAGGATCAGGCGGCTACGGTCGATGACCTTCACCCGCAGCAGACCCTCGAGCGTCTTCTGCTGCGCCGGGCTGAGCTCGTCGTCGGCGATCAGCAGGTCGAAGCCGGTCTCCCCCTTCGCGGCCACGAGCTCCTCGGCCTTGCCCTTGCCGACGTACCAGTTGGGGTCGACGTGCCGGCGGTTCTGCCACTCCGCGCCCACGACATCGGCGCCGGCGGTCGTCGCGAGACTCGCGAGCTCGGTCAGCGAATCCTCGGCCGACCAGCCACCGTCCTCGCCCGTGTCGACGGCGACGAGGAAGGCCTTCTCGACCGGCGGCGCGACC
This sequence comes from Chloroflexota bacterium, assembly GCA_047519685.1. Taxonomy (GTDB): domain Bacteria; phylum Chloroflexota; class Limnocylindria; order Limnocylindrales; family CSP1-4; genus JAPVSP01. Next base: position 1,247 of record JAPVSP010000155.1, on the reverse strand, counting down.
TCGTGGAGGCGGTCTCTCATCGCTGCAGGATACCGGCTGGGCCGGGACGCGAAGCGGAGAGCCGACCGGGCGCGCGGGCCGGCGGTGGGCCGACCCGTGGGTCGATCACCGCGCGGGCGATCCCCGTGTCACCGGCGGTCAGGCCTCGAGGAATCGGCGGGTGCGCTCGAGCGCGGCCGGGAAGGGATCCCTCGCCGCATCGAGCCAGTCGATGTCCGGTTCCCGGCGGAACCAGGTGCGCTGCCGGCGCGCGAACGCGACGTTCCGCCGGACGTCGAGCCCGAGCCCGGCCTCGAGCGTGATCCGCCCGTCGAGCACGGCCCACGCCTCGCGGTAGCCGATCGCGCTGAACGCCGGAAGGGAGGGGTCGAAGCGCGCCCGGAGCGCGGCCGCCTCGTCGAGCAGCCCGCCCGCGAACTGCTCCGCGGCCCGGCGCTCGATCCATGCCCGGTTCGTGGCGGGGTCGAGGGCCAGGCCGAGCCACAGGACGGGGCCGGGGTAGCCGCGCGCGGGCGGCCGTGGCCGGTCGCCGCGGAGGTACGCGATCTCGAACGCGCGAAGGACGCGCCGGGGGTTGCGGCGATCGATCGAGCCCGCCAGGATCGGGGCGAGGCGATCGAGCCGGGCGAGCAGCGCGCCCAGCCCGCCCGCGGCAAGGTCGGCCTCGAGGTCGGCACGGAGCGCCGGGTCGTACGGCAGCGCGTCGAGGGCGAGACCGCGGCCGACCGCCCGCAGGTAGAGGCCGGTCCCACCGACGAGCAGCGCCAGGCCGCCCCGCCGTGCGATGCCCTCGAGCGCACGCTCGGCATGCTCGGCGAAGTCGGCGACGGTGAACGGCTCGTCCGGGTCGGCGAGGTCGAGGCCATGGTGCGGGATCCGGGCCCGGTCGGCCGGCTCGACCTTGGCCGTCCCGATGTCGAGCCCGCGATAGACCTGCCGTGAATCGGCGGACACGATCTCCGCGCGCAGGCTCTCGGCGATCAGCGCGTCGGCGAGCCGGAGCGAGAGGCCGGTCTTGCCGGTGGCCGTCGGCCCGGCGATGACGACGAGCGGCGGAGCGGACACGGTCGAGCGCGTCGTGCCTACTCGGCGCCCGGCGGCGGCGACGCTCCGGTGGCCCGTCCGCCCGGGGTCTCGAGCGAGCCGCGCAGCGCGTACGGGCCCGCGTGCTCGATCCGGACCGTGACGAGCCGCCCGAGCAGCTCGGGCGCTCCGATGAGGTGGACGAGCTTGCCGTGGCGGGTCCG
>JAPVSP010000154.1:0-10016 GCA_047519685.1 Chloroflexota bacterium | reverse complement strand
GTCACGTGGTCCGGCCGGATCCGGCACAGCACCGGGTGCTCGGTCTCGGCGAACGCCGCCGGGATCGCCTCCCCGAAATAGCGGATCGGCCGGCCGGCGTACTTGGAGGCGAGCGCGTCGAGGTGAGCGGTCGCGCCTTCCTCGGTCATCGAGACCACGGTGCCGCGGACCTCGACGTAGCGCAGGTGCTGGCGCGGGTCATAGCACAGCAGCGTTACCCGCGGGTCGCGGCGCATGTTCCGCTCCTTGGCGAACCCGCGCATCGTGTTGATCCGCACGCACTCGCCGTCCCAGTCGCACCACACCACCGAGGTCTGCGGGTACCCGTCGGCCATGATGGTCGTCAGCGCCGCGACCGGGGGGCATTCCACGAGGTCCAGCTGCGACGCCGGGATCTCGCCGGGTGCATGGTCGGTGAGGAGGCCGGCGGTCGGCAACGCCCTCACCTCCCCGCGGCCACCGGAGCCGGGGCGGCCACCGGAGCCGGGGCGGCCGCCTCGGCCGGGGTTCCTGCCGCGGCCGCCGTCGTCGCCGCCGGAACGGCCATGTCGCGGAGGATGAACTCGGTCACGGCCTCCATGACCTCGTCGGTCCGCTCGGCGTACGGATTGTGGCCCGCGCGCTCGATGATCCGGAGGCGCGAATTCGGGATCCCGGCTGCGAGCTCGGCCTGGCACTCGGGCGGGAAGATGAAGTCCTCGCGCCCGGCCATCACCAGGGTGGGCACCTTGATCTCACCAAGGCGATCCATGACCGTCCAGCCCTTGAGCAGGTTGGGGGCGGCGAAGATGAGCGCCTCGGGCCGAGCCTTCGAGCGCCACTCGCCGTCGGCCATTCCGCGTGCGAACTGCAGGAGGCTGGTGTGGGGGTTGTACGCATTTCCGAGCCTGAAGAGCGTCGGCATGAACATCCTCGGCGCGACACGCCCGTTGAGCCAGCGCCGGGCCAGCCGCACGGTGCCGGGGCTGAAGCCCCACTTCGCGAGGACCTCCGGCGCGTTCTGCAGCGACCAGTGGCCCTCGCCGCCCGTGTCGAGCAGCACGAGGTGCGAGAGGCTGTCCGGGTAGCGGAGGGCGTACTCGAGGGCGACATTGCCGCCGAACGAATGCCCCAGGACGGCCCAGCGCTCGAACCCGAGCTTCCCGCGCAGGGCGTCGGCGTCCGCGGTGAGGTTCTCCCAGGTCATCGACGTGACGGGAGCACCGGTCGAGCGTCCGTTGCAGCGGTGGTCGTAGAACACCAGCGTGAACCGGTCCGCCAGGCGCCGGAACGGCAGCAGCGTCCAGTGGTCTCCCCCCGGGCCGCCGTGCATGAGCAACAACGGGGATCCGTGCCCGACGACCTCCACGAACAGGGATACATCGCGGATTCGCATCGTGGTCATGACCTGCTCCTCGGCCGGCTCGAGCCCCGGCCCGCTATCTTGGATCGATGGGCGTCAGGACTCCGAGCCTGTCCTCGAGGGCCGCCGCGGCGTCGAGGCACAGGTCCTCGCGGTACCGGGGGCCGATCACCTGCACCGCCTGCGGGAGACCGTCCGCAATGCCCACCGGAAGTGCCACGGCAGGCAGCCCGAGAGCATTGATGGCGACGGCCATGCGCATCGCGCGGACGATCTCGACCACTTCGGCGGCGGTCCGGTCCGCGCCCACCTCGAAGGGGGGCTCCGTGCAGACCGGGGCGACGATCAGCGGGTACGTCTCCTGGAACTCGCCCCAAGCTCGCAGCACCGCCTGCCGGGTGATGAAGCACTGGATGGACGCGCCCGGGTCCGGATCGCCCCCGGCCTCGAAGAACGCCATCACCCACCGCTGCATCGGGGCCCGGACCATCGGCGCCCAGATCTCCCACCCCGCGCGCAGCGGGGGGATGGAGATGTCGAGCCACAGCCTCGCCGCCACGTCGATCGACGGAGGCTCGACCTCGTCGACGGCGTAGCCGGCGTCCTCGAGGGCCGCGGCCGCCTTCCGAACCCCGTCCTTGACCTGATCCGCCGTCCCCTGGCCGGCCGGATCGACCACGAGGGCAACCCGGACGGGCGTCGCGGGTTCGGGGCCGCGGAGCGGTGCCGGCACTGTCCACGGGTCGCGCCAGGAGGGGCCGGCCATCACCTCGAACGCCGCCCGGAGATCCGAGACCCGCCGTGCCATCGGTCCCTCGACGCCCATCAGCTGGTGGCCGATCGGCAGGTCGCGCGGCTCGATGGTGGTCGCGTGCGGAATGCGGCCGAGGGTCGCCTTGAGGGTGCCGACACCGCAGTACTGGGCCGGAACGCGCAGCGATCCGCCAGTGTCGTTCCCGAGCCCGAGGGGCGACATGCCGGTCGCGACGGCCGCGGCCTCGCCGCCGCTCGAGCCGCCCGCCGTCCGGGACCGGTCCCATGGGTTCACGGTCGCCCCCCACAGCTCGCTGTCGGTGTGCCAACCGATCGCGAAGTCGGGTAGGTTGGTGCGGCCGATGGGGATCGCGCCGGCGACGCGCAGCCGCTCGACGTGCGGGGCGTCCACGTCCGGGAACGCTTCGGCCAGCGCCTTCATGCCGTGCGTCGTAGGCGTGCCGGCGAGATCGATGTTCGCCTTGATCGTGAACGGGACGCCATGGAGCGGCGGGAGGTCACCGCCGCCCACGACGGCGCGGTCGGCCGCCACGGCGGCCTCGAGTGCCTGGTCGGCCAGCACGATCGTGACGGCGTTGATCGAGGGGTTGACCGCCTCGATCCGCCGGAGGTGGGCCTCGACGACCTCCCGGCTGGAGGCCTGCCGCGTCCTGATGACGTCCGCGAGCTCCGTGGCGCTCATGCGCCACAGCTCAGTGGCGGTGGCCGTGGTCATGTCGACACCTCTTGCTCGTGCCTGCGCCGCCGCCTGACGGCGCTCGCTGCGGTCACGACGGCGAGCGCCCCGAGCGCGCCGGTGGCCCACTTCGCTCCGCCGTTTGTGGCGGGCTGCCGGTCGAGGGACAGCGATTGGAGATCCGTGTGAACGGCCACCACGCCCCGGTCGGCGTCCCGCTCGAACGCCAGGCGGACGGTCGGCATGCCAAACGACGAGAGGTCCATCCGGAACACGTACGGGTCCGTCTCGTCGTCGGGCTGGAGGGGAAAGCCCCGGCGCAGTGCCGGGATGGGGGTCAGCATCCGGACCATGAGCCGGCCGCCGCGGACGAACACCTCGGCGCCGCGGCCCATCGCCAGGCGCCCGCGCAGATCGGAGACTCGCGGCGGCAGCCGGTATCGACCGCAGAGCTCGTCCCAGATCTCCGGGTGGTGCGGCACGTCGCTGCGGACGGCGTCGTCCGGGACGCGGAGCAGGGATCGCAGCAGTCGTTCGAGCTCGAGCGACAGCCATACCAACGCGCCGCTCGAGCCGTTCGTGTAGGCGAACACGCCGACCCCGTCGTCGGGCGCCACGAGGACCTGCGAGTTGAAGCCCGGCAGGATCCCTTCATGCCCGACGAGGCGATGCCCGCCCGCGTCGTCGCGGAAGATGCCGAGGCCGACACCCGGAAGGCGGGGATCCGGCTGGAAGTGGGGCTCGAACATCGTCGCGAGCGTCGCCGGTCGGAGCACCGAGCCATGGTCGTTCGCCCCGCCGGCGAGCAGGGCCACGACGAAGCGCGCGGTGTCGCGGCTCGAGGCATAGACGCCCCCGCCGCCCCTCCCGAGCCATTCGCGGTCGGTGACGGCCGTCACACCGGCGCGCCCGAGGACGTACCCGGTCGCCAGCCGCGACCGGACGCGGTCGGATCGTTCGAGGTCGGTGTCCGCCATGCCCAGGCGCTCGAAGACGTGGTCGCAGAGGTAGCGTTCCAGCGGCTCGCCGGTCACGTCCTCGACGATCTGCCCGAGCGTCGCGAACCCGTGGTTGCTGTAGGCGAACGCGGTGCCCGGCTCGACCACCACCCGCAGCCGCCCGCGGTAGTACTCCGCGAGCGACGGGATCGGCTCTCCGAGCTTGACGCTGCGGATGACGGGACGCGCGTCGAACGGGCCCCAGCCGGGATGGAACAGGTCGGCAACGTAGGCCATCTCGGGTAGGCCGGCCGTATGGGTCAGGAGGTGACGGATGGTCGCCGGCCGCCAGCCAGCCGTCGCCGGGACGAGCTTGTAGGCCCGGAGATAGTCGTTCGCGGGGGCGTCGAGGTCGACCAGCCCCTGCTCCCACAGCTGCATGACCGCGATCGCCGTGAACGTCTTTGTGACCGAGCCGACCCGGAATACCGTGTCCTCGGTGATCGGCGTGCTCGTCGCGATGTCCGCCAACCCGTGCCCGTGGAAGCGCTCGAGGTGTCCATCGCGGACCACGCCCAGCGCGAGGCCGACGGCTGGCCGGCGGCTGAGGATCCCGCGGACGATCGCCGTCAGCTCGGGCGTGTCGATCGCGGGCGCGGGCGATCCTTGTTGCTCGATCGGCGGCCGTGTCGTTGTCACAGCCACGTCCGACACCTCCCCTCATGCGGGCACCGGTTCGGCGACGGGCACCGGCGCGGTGGTGCGAGGGCCGACCAGGGCCTGCCAATCCCGCTCCATACCTTCCATCAGCACGTCGACGTCGGGGAAGCCCGTGGCATCGGCCGTGACGACGAGGAAGACCTCGCCCGCGTACGAGAACGCGCACAGGGTCAGGCCGACGTTGCCGACCAGCTGGATGATCGGCAGGATCTCGAGGATCCGCGCTCCGAAGATGAACATCGGGACCGGCGGGCCCACGACGTTCGTGACGATGACGTTGACCGCCCGCTGGTGGAGGTTGAAGTACTGCGCGATCGGGGTCGCCGACAGACCGGCGACCACGCCCGCGATCGCGGCCGACCGCTGGCCGGTCTTGGCCGTCCGGGTCGTGCGGACGATCAGGTCGAGCCGGCGGGCGACGTCAGACTCCCAGGTCGGCAGCCGCATCACGATCGTTCCAGCCTGGTTGTCGATGCTTCCGTCGGTCGCGGACCGAGTGGAGACCGCCTGGGCCGTGACCAGCTCGACGCCGGCGACGGGCTCCCCGCGGGACACGAGCAGCCGACGCAGGCCGCCCGCCCAGAGGTCGAGCACCACGTCGTTGACCGTGCCCTCGTGCGCGTGACCCGCCCTCCTGATCGCCTCGAGGTCGAGTCGGAGGAACCGGATCCGGCGGCCGACCTGGACGACCTGGTTGAGCGAGGTACGCGGTGCGCCCTTCTGTCCGACCATCCGCCGGGTCACCATAAGGAACACTCGGGCTGCGCCGAGGATCCGCAGCGGATGGGTCAGCGCGGCCGACAGGCGCCCGAGACTCCGGACCCTGGCGGCAAGGTGGTCGGCCACCAGGGCCGCGTCGCGCGGGACGGGCGCGGCCGTCCACGGGGCCGGCACGGGATCGGCCGCGTCGGGGTCGAGGTCGAACAGCGACCCCATGACCGCGACCGCGGCGTTCCCGTCGGCGACCGCGTGGTGCAGCTTGAACAGGACCCCGACCCGGCCGCCGCTGAGACCGGTCAGGAACCACAGCTCCCAGAGTGGGCGCGTCCGGTCCAGCAGGCCGGCGTAGACGCGCGCGGCCGCCACCAGCAGCTGCGCGTCGTCGCCCGGGGCATCGACCGCCGCCTCGCGCACGTGGTACTCGATGGCGAACCGGTCGTCGTCCACCCACACCGGGCCGCCCCGCAGTCGTCGCGGCACGTGGAGCCGCTGCCGCAGGTCCGGGACGAGCGCCAGCCGCCGGTCCAGCCTGTCACGGATCTCGTCCAGCCGCAGCCGTCCCGAGGCGTCAAGCAGCGGGCCGCCCTCGACCACCGCGAGGCCGCCGAAGTGGCACGGCCACGCCTCGCGCTCGTCGCGGAGGTACATGCGGTCGAAGGAGGTGAGACGGACGATCCGGCCGCCCGATCGGCCGTTCACGAGCGTCTGGCCGCTCATCGTCCCACCTCCGTCGGCACGCGCGCCTCGACCTCGGACAGCGCGGTGTCGAGCACCTCGACGGTTCGCTCCGCCTGCGCCTTGGTGAAGATCAACGGGGGGCCGAGGATGATGGTGCCGCCCAGCGGCCGGACGAACAGCCGCATCCGCCGAGCCACCCCCGCGACCTGGTCGTCGACCGGCACGTTCGGCCCCGGCGCCCCAGTCCGGTCGGCGTCATGCACGAGCTCGACCGCCATGAACAGGCCCGATCCCCGGACGTCGCCGACGATGGCGTGCCTCCGGAGCCCCTCGAGGAGCCCGAGCATGTACGCCCCGACGGTCGCGGCGTTCTCCACGAGCCCCTCCCGCTCGATGATCGCGAGGTTGGCGAGCGCGGCCGCCGCCGACACCGGGTGGCCGCCGTACGTGTGCACGTCGAAGAAGATCGGGATCCGCTCGGCGATCTCGCGCCTCGCGATCGCCGCCGCCATCGGCGCATAGCCGCTGGTGAGCCCCTTGGCCACCGCGATGATGTCGGGAACCACGCCGGCGTGGTCGATCCCGAACCACCGACCCGTCCGACCGAACCCGCACACGACCTCGTCGGAGATCAGGAGGATCCCGTAGCGGTCGCAGATCTCGCGAACCCTGGCCAGGTAGCCCGGCGGCGGGACGATGCAGCCCGCTGTCGAGAGGACCGGCTCGACGATGACGCACGACACCAGCTCGGGGTCGCTGCCGAGGATCGCCTGCTCGATCGTGGTCGCGCACGCGAGCCGGCACGCCGGGTGCGCCAGGTCGAGCTCACAGCGGTGGCAGTAGGGCGGCATCGCGCTCGCGAACCCGGCCGCGGGGACCATCGGGTCGGCGCTCCGGCGGAAGACGCCGAAGCCCGGGCTCCAGCCGGTAGCCGACAGCGCCCCGATCGTGGCGCCGTGGTACGCGCGGCGGAGCGACACCACCTTGTACCGCCGCCCCTCGCCGTTCGCCTCGTGGTACTGGCGGGCGAGCTTGATCGACGCCTCGACGGCCTCGGAGCCGCTGGTGCAGAAGAACGACGCCGTGAGGTCGCCCGGTGTGAGCTCGGCGAGCTTCCGCGCAAGCTCGACGGTGACGACGCTGGTCGTCGCGTACGGGCTCGTGTAGGGGAGCCGCTGCGCCTGCTCGTACATCGCGCGGGCGATCCCATCCCGGCCATACCCGGCGAGGACGGCGAACACGCCACCGGACAGGGCGTCGAGGTACTCGTTGCCGTCCGCGTCGTACAGGAGCGCGCCGTCGCCGCGATCGAGCACCCAGGGGCCGGCAGCCTCGAGCCACGACCTCGGGGTGGCGTGGAAGATGATGCGGTCGGTCGCGTCCTGCTTGAGCTGGGCGAGATCCTCGGCCAGCATGGTCAACCTCCCTTCGCGGTCGCCGCGCGTTCCTCCTCGGCCAGCACGCGGCGCAGGACCTTGCCGGTGAACGCGAGCGGCAGCTCCGACCGGAACTCGATCGCCTTCGGGACCTTGTAGGACGAGAGCCGCTCGCGGAGGAACGCGAGGATCTCGTCGGGATCGGCCTGCTCGCCCTCGCGCAGCACCACGAACGCCTTGGCGCGCTGGTCCGAGCTGCCGGCCGGGACGCCGATGACCGCGGCCTGGCGGACCTTCGGATGGGTCGAGAGCACGTCCTCGATCTCGTTGGGATAGACCTTGAGCCCGCCTGCGGCCACGATCACGTCCTTCTTGCGGTCCACGATCCGGAAGTAGCCCTCGGCGGACATCTCGGCGACGTCGCCGGTGTGCAGCCAGGTCCGACCTTGCTCGTCGCGATGGAGCGCCCGGGCGGTGTCCTCCGGACGCTCCCAGTAGCCGGACATGACCTGCGGTCCGCTGATGCAGAGCACGCCGGGACCGCCCGTCTCCAGCTGTCGGCTCTCGGTCTCGACGTCGACCAGCCGGCAGTCCGTGTCGGGGAGCGGGAGGCCGATCGTCTGGCCCTCCCCCTCGCTCCCGAAGGGGTTGCAGTGGGTCGCGGGCGAGGCCTCGCTGAGCCCGTAGCCCTCGACCAGGCGGCCGCCGGTGAGCCGTTCGAACTCGGCCTGGACCCCGGCCGGCAGGTCGGCCGCGCCGCTGATGCACGCCTCGATCGAGTGGAGGTCGCGGCGACCGGTCACGACGCCCCGATCGGCGCAGATCGCGGCATACAGGGTTGGCACGCCGGGGAACACGGTGACGTGCCAGCGCTCGATCTCCGCCAGCAGCCGGTCCAGGTCGCGCGGATCCGGGAGGAGCACCTGCGTCCAGCCGCGCAGCACGGACACGTTCATGCACGCCGTCATCGCATAGCCGTGGACGAGCGGCAGGGCCGAGAGCATGACCTCGGCGCCGTCATCGAGGGTCGATGCCCAGGCGCCGAGCTGACAGGCATTGGCGACGAGGTTGCGGTGGGTAAGGACGGCCGCCTTCGGAAGGCCGGTCGTCCCTCCCGTGTACAGGAGGACGGCCGGTTCGTCGATCGCCCGGGCCGACGAGACCGCCGGGACATCGCCTTCGCGAAGGAGCGCCTTCAGCGAGACGACCCGCGCACCGGACGTGGCCTGCCGTGCGCCCCCGCCCCGGCGCCCAAGCCGGGCCGCGATCCGCAGGCCGAGCGGGAGATCGTGGGCGACGTCCGCGACGACGAGGTGGCGGACCGTCGACGGGAGCGTCACGCCATCGAGGCCCGTCCAGAGGCGATCGAGCACGATGGCGGCCGAGGCGCCCGCATCGGTGAGCTGGCGCGAGAGCTCCGGACCCGTGGCCCGTGGGTTGACGGGGACCGCGACGCAGCCCGCACGCCACACGGCGTAGAAGCTCCTGACCAGCTGCGGGCAATTGGGCATGAACAGCCCGACCCGCTCGGCCGGCTGCAGGCCAAGCCGTCGCAGGCCGCCCGCCAGGCGGTCGACGGCCTCGTCCAGCGCCCGGTAGGTCGTCCGCCTCCCGTAGAAGGTCAGCGCGGGTCGATCGGGGTATCGGTTCGCGGTGCGGTCGAGGAGCTCGTCGAGCCGCGCGGCGGGATAGTCGAGGGTGGCCGGCACGCCCGGGTCGTAGTGGCGGAGCCACGGGCGCAACGCGACGCCCGGTCGTTCGGCGATCTCAACCATGGTGCGCTCTCGCGGTCGGCAGCGACGGACGCTCGCCCACGCTGACGCGATCGGGTGCCGGGACCTGGGGCGCGGGCGGTCGGGCCCGGGCACCGAGCAGGACGCGGGTGTACCTGGCGCTCAGCCCGAGCTCGACGAGCGCCAGCGTCACCAGCAGCGACACGCCGAAGACCGCGATCCACTTCGGCACGATGCCGAGAGGCCACTGCACGACGAAGAACGCGACGGCGAGGATCACCGGCTGGTGGATGACGTAGACCGGCAGGACGAACTCGCCGAGATGGTCGCCGACCGGACGTTGCAGCCTGGCGGCCCGGATGCCGACGTTCAGGATGACGAGCGTCCACGCCCAGCCCTCGAGCCCGAACAGGATTCCGACGGCCAGGTGCGGCAGGTCCAGGCCCTCGTCGGCCATCGACGCCAGCAGGCCGCCCACTGGCGTGGCGACGAGGAGGATCGTGCTCGAGACGGCGACGGCGAGCGCTGGCCACCCGTCGCGCCGGACGGCGATCCTGAACCGCTCGTCCGAGAACAGCACGAAGCCGGTCACGAAGTAGCCGAGGTACCACAGGAACTCGAACCAGTCGTGCTCGTTCGTTCCGAGCACGGCGCCGGTCGCCATCAGGAGCACGATCGGGCCCGCGAACCCCAGCGTCGCCCCCGGCCAGCGCACGGCGCGGGCCAGCGCGTCGACCGCGCGTCGCCCCCTGGGTCCGATCAGGCCCTCGCACAGCGGCAGCGCGATGACCGAGATCGCGAACAGGAAGCCGAGGAACCACAGGTGGTAGCCCATGCCGAACAGGGTCGGCGACAGGATGGGCCGATCGAGCAGGCCGCCCGCCCACCGGCCCACGTAGTCCGGGAACGAGCCCGAGAAGGTGCCCTTGTGGGATGCCTCGATGAAGCCCTGGATGGGGGACAGCAGGAGAGTCCCCGCCAGGAACGGCACCAGCAATCGCGCGGTCCGCTCGCGGAGGAACGTCTGCCAGCTGCGCTTGCGGAGCGCGAACCGGGTGC
>JAPVSP010000153.1:0-9475 GCA_047519685.1 Chloroflexota bacterium | reverse complement strand
GATGGCCGAACGGAGCCCGCTCGAGCTGACGACGGCCGAGGGCCTCGGGCTCCTCGACGACATCACCGGCTTCGGGCGCCCGTACCCGCATGTCGTCTTCACCGGCGGCGACCCGCTCCTCAGGCCCGACCTCGTCGAGCTGGTCGAGGGGGCGACCGCCCAGGGGATCGGGGCGTCGCTCGCACCGGCCGCGACCGGCCTGCTCACGAAGGAGTCGCTCGAGCGGCTGCGCGCGGCAGGGATCCAGAACATCTCGCTCAGCATCGATGGCTCCACCGCCGAGATCCATGACCGCTTCCGCGGCGTCCCGGGCACGTTCGAGACGACCCTCAGGTCGGCGCGCTGGGCGCGCGACGCCGACCTGCCGATCCAGGTCAACACGCTGATCACCGATGAGACGCTGCCCGACCTGCCGGCGATCTACGAGCTGATGAAGACGCTCGACATCATGCGCTGGAGCCTCTTCTACCTCATCTCCGTCGGGCGCGGCAGCGCCCTCCGCGAGGTCTCGCCGCCGGAGAGCGAGCGCCTGAACCTGTGGCTCTTCGGGCTTTCCAGGGTCGCGCCGTTCCAGGTCAAGACGACCGAGGCGATGCACTACCGACGCGTCGCCATCCGGGCGATGCACGCCGAGGGGATGGACGACGAGGCGATCGCGAAGACCTCCGTCGGGCGCGGCTTCGGGATCCGCGACGGCAACGGGATCATGTTCGTCGCCCATGACGGCACGGTGAACCCATCGGGATTCCTGCCGATCTCCGTGGGCAGCGTCCGCGAGTCGAGCATCGTCGCGCTGTACCGCGACCACCCGGTCTTCACCCGACTGCGCGACCCGGAGCGCTTCAAGGGCCGCTGTGGGCGCTGCCCGTACGCCCGGATCTGCGGCGGCTCCCGGGCCCGGGCGTTCGCCTGGACGGGCGACGAGCTCGAGACAGACCCGCTCTGCCCGTTCGTCCCGCCGGTCGCCTGAGGCGGGCCATGACCGTCATCGTCGCGGGCGGCGGGATCACCGGGCTCGCGGCGGCCCATGACCTTGGCCGGGCGGGTGTCCCAACGCTGCTGCTCGAGTGGTCGTCGCGCCTCGGCGGCAAGGTCGGGACCGATCGCGTCGCCGGGTTCCTCATCGAACGCGGCCCGGATTCCTTCATCACGACCCGGCCGCACGCGACCGAGCTCGCGCGCGAGCTCGGCCTCGGCGACGAGCTCATCGGGCTCCGCGAGCCGCGGACGGTCTACATCCGTCGGGACGGGCGCCTCGTACCGATGCCCGAGGGCCTCGGCCTCGTCCTCCCGACCCGGGCCTGGCCCTTCGTCCGGACCCCGCTGTTCTCGCTCCCCGAGAAGGCGCGGATCGGGCTCGACGTCCTCCTGCCCCGCCTCGCCCGACCCGCGGACGAGTCCGTCGGCGCGTTCCTCCGTCGCCGCCTGGGCCCGTCGCTCGTCGACCGCCTGGCGGGACCGCTCGTCGGCGGCATCTACGGGACCGACATCGACGAGCTGAGCCTGGATGCCGTCGTGCCACAGCTCCGCGAGTCCGAACGCCGGCACCGGAGCCTCCTGCTGGCCGGGCTCTCCGACGGACGGGCGATGCGACGCGCGCGGGCCGCCCGTGAGGCGGCGGCCCGCGACCGGGATGGCGACCGTGCCACCGGGCCGACCGCGCGGCCCATCGGCGTCTTCGCGAGCCTCGCCGGCGGGCTGGCGACCCTCGTCGACGCGCTGGAGACCGCGCTCCGGGCCGACGCGTCGGTGACGGTCCGGACGGGCATCGGGCTGCGTCGGCTCGAGCCCCAGGGCGCCGGCGTCATCGCGAGACTGACCGACGGCACGGCCGTCCGCGCCGACGCGGTGGTCCTCACGATGCCGGGTCCCGGGACGGCGGCGCTCATCGAGCCGTTCGCGCCAGGCGCGGCGCGGGCGATCGACGCGATCCCGCACGGCTCGAGCTCGGTGGTGTCGCTCGCCTACCGGCGGGACCGCCTCGAGCGACCCCTCGTCGGACACGGGGTCCTGGTCCCCGCGAGCGAGGGCCTGCCGATCTCCGCCTGCACCTGGTCGTCGGAGAAGTGGCCGGGTCGGGCGCCGGCGGACGCGGTCCTCGTCCGCGCGTTCCTGCCGGACCGCGGACCGGGCCTCACCGACGGCGAGCTCGTCGCGCTGGCGCGCTCCTCCGCCGAGCCGACCATCGGGGCCCGGGGCGAGCCGGAGATCGTCCATGTCTCGCGGGCGGAGGCGTCGATGCCTCGCTACACCGTCGGGCACCTCGAGCGCGTCGCCCGCGCGGAAGCGGAGCTCGCGCGGTGGCCGTCGGTCGTCCTCGCCGGGGCCCCCTACCGCGGCGTCGGCCTGCCGGACTGCATCGCGCAGGGCCGGGCGGCCGCGGCCCGGCTGATCGCGAGGGAGGACGCCGACCTTGCAGCGATCTCCTGAGCTCGTCGTACCTCGTGCCCGGAGCCGGCGAGCGGCGTCGCCAGGGTCGCCCTGGTGGCTCCGCCTGGCGGCCGGCCGGATCGTCGGATCGCTGAAGGCCTCGATCGGCGACGTGGCCTTTGGCATGGAGGATGGCGCGGTCTCGATCGCCGGACTGGTGTTCGGCGTCGCGGCGAGCACGAACGACAGCCGGATCATCCTGCTCGCCGGGGCGACCGGGGCGGCGGCGGGCGCGGTCTCGATGATGGCCGGGACCTACCTCGACGTGACGTCCGAGCGCGACCGTGCCGCCGCCCTGGTCGCCGAGGCGCGCGCCCGCATCGCGGCGGATCCAACGGCGGAGCTCGCCCGCGCCGTGACGCGCCTCGGCGCAGGAGGCTTCACCGCGGAGGAGGCGGAGGTCGTACGGATCGCCCTCGCCCGCAACCCTGGGGCGTTGCTCGACCTCACCGCGGCGTTCGAGCTCGGCCTGAGCCCGGCGAGCCGGGCGTCGGCCCGGGCCCACGCGCTCTGGATGTTCGTCGCCGACCTGGTCGCGGCCGCGACGCCGGTCCTGCCCTTCGCGATCCTCCCGATCGGCCCGGCCCGGCTGACATCGCTCGCGATGACCGCGACGCTCCTCGTCGGCCTGGGCATCGGTCGGGCCCGGATCGGCCGCCGGAGCATCGCCCGGACGACCGCTCAGACGCTCGCCATCGCCGGGGCGGCCGGCGCCGCAGGTGTCGCGATCGGGCGGCTCGTGATGGGCTGACACGGCGTCCGCCGGGTCGCCCGTGGCCGTCATGGCGCCTCGGTCGGGCATGGGGGCTTGACATGGTAGTTAGTAGTCACTAATCTCTCGCCATGAGCCCGATCCCGACCATCCATCGCACCGCCCAGGCCGGAGCCGCACCCCACCGCCTGACCGCCGACGAACGCCGGGCCGAGGTCGTCGAGGCCGCCGTCCGCGCGTTCGCCTCCGGCGGCCTCGACGGCACCTCGACAGAGGAGATCGCGCGCCTGGCCGGCGTCTCCCAGCCGTACCTGTTCCGCCTCTTCGGCTCCAAGCACGAGCTCTTCATCGCCGCGCTCGCGAGGGCCTTCGAGCGGATCGGCGACACCTTCAGCGAGGCCGCGCGCCATCCGGTGCAGGGTCTTCCAGTGGGCGTCAACCCGATCCTCGCCTCGATCGGCCGCGCCTACGGCGACCTGCTGGGTGACCGTTCCCTCTTGCGGATGCAGCTCCACGCCTTCGCCGCGTGCGACGATCCGGCCATCCGGGCGTTCACCAGGCACGAGTTCGCCCGACTCGTGAGCCTCGTGGCGGACCTGTCGGGTGAGCCCGCGGCCCAGCTCCGGCCATTCTTTGCCGAGGGCATGCTGCTCAACGCCGCCGCGGCCATGGATCTCACCGAGGCCGACGTCGCCTGGCAGCTAATCTGCGAGGGAGGGACCTCCTGACGAGCGGTGGCCCCCTTTTTTCGGCACGTATGTTAGTGACTGATTACTAATCTGACTCCCGGTGGTCGGGAGAGAAAGGGACCCAGACGTGTTCGACCGCGGCAGAGCGATCCGCACCTTCATCATCACGTCGCTCGCATTGTTCATGGTGTCGCTCGACAACCTCGTCGTGACGACCGCCCTCCCCGTCATCAAGCGAGACCTCGGGGCCTCGCTCTCGCAGCTGGAATGGGTCGTCAATGCCTACACGCTGACGTTCGCCGTCCTCCTCCTGACGGGCGCCGCGCTCGGCGATCGCTTCGGCCGGAAGCGCGTGTTCATGCTCGGCCTCGGGCTGTTCACGGCCGGCTCCGCCCTGGCCGCGCTCGCCCCGTCCGGCGACGCGCTGGTCGTCGCCCGGGCGATCCAGGGCCTGGGCGGCGCGCTCGTCACGCCGCTGACGCTGACGCTCCTGTCGGCGGCCGTGCCGGCCGAGCGGCGCGGCCTTGCCCTCGGCGCATGGGGCGCCATCTCCGGCCTTGCCATCGCGATCGGGCCCCTCGTCGGCGGCGCCATCGCCCAGGGGATGACCTGGCAGTGGATCTTCTGGCTCAACGTCCCGATCGGGCTCGTGGTCGTCCCGCTCTCCGCCGTCCTCCTCACGGAGAGCCACGGTCCGGAGGGCCGCCTCGACGTCCCGGGCCTGGTCCTGGCCTCGACCGGGCTCCTCGCCCTGGTGTGGGGACTCGTCCACGGCAACACGGACGGCTGGACCAGCCCGGGCATCGTCGCCACGTTCGCCGCGGCCGTCGTCCTGCTGGGCGCCTTCGTCGCCTGGGAGACCAGGACCTCGGCGCCGATGCTCCCGCTCCGCCTCTTCCGCAGCCGCCAGTTCACGGCCGCCAACATCGTCAGCCTCCTGATGTCGTTCGGGCTCTTCGGCTCGATCTTCCTCCTCGCCCAGTTCTTCCAGCTCGTCCAGGGCTACGGACCGTTCGACGCCGGCCTGCGGACGCTCCCCTGGACGGCGATGCCGATCGTCGTCGCGCCGATCGCGGGGGCGGTCTCGGACAGGATCGGCAGCCGCGCCCTCCTGGTGACCGGCATGGCGCTCATGGCCGGCGGGCTGGCGTGGCTCGCGGCCGTGCTCTCGCCGACCGTCCCCTACCTCGTCGTCGTGCCGGCGTTCGTGGTGGCGGGGACGGGCATGGCCCTGTTCTTCGCACCGACCGCGAACCTCGTCCTCTCGTCGGTCCGGCCGGCCGAGGAGGGTCTGGCCTCTGGCGCCAACAACACGATCCGCGAAGTCGGCGGCGTGTTCGGGGTGGCGGTCCTCGCGTCGGTCTTCTCGGCGGCCGGCGGCTACGCCTCCCCGCAGGCGTTCGTCGACGGGCTCGTCCCGGCCGTCTGGGTCGGCGCCGCGGCGGTGGGTCTCGGGGCCCTCGTCGCGCTGGCGATCCCGGCGCGCCGGAGGACGACCGCCCGGCGGCTCGAGGTCCCGGCGGGCGAGCTCCGCTCTGGCGCATCGCTCGGCGAGCCGGTCCTGGTCCGGGTGCCCGCCCGGGTGGACTGAGCGGGTCGCCTGGCTGTCGAAGGGACCTCGGGGCAGCCCCGGGGTCCCTTCGGATCGACCGCCTGCCGGCCCACCCGAAACACCCGCGCCGCCCACGCGTCTCCTCACCGCGCGAGGGAGCTCCCTCGGTCGCTCCCCCCGAGGATGCGCGATGGTCACTCGGTGGATCAGGCGGATCGCGATCAGCGCGGCGATGGCGCTGGCGGCGCTCCTCGGCCTCGCCCAGGACGTCATCGGGCTCGCGCCGCGCGAGGCCGTGCCCACGATCAAGGACCTCGCGCTCGACCCCCGGCTCCTCCTGCTCGTGGTCGCCTTCCTGATCTCCGCCCTGCTCGGATCCGCCGGCCGCTGGGGCCAGGGTCGCCGAAGGTAGGGGCTCCCGGATCGATCGCCCGGCCGCGCGGTCCACGGCACCCGTGGGCTCGTGGGGAACGCGACGGTCGTTGGGCCGACCGCGAGCGAGCCCGCCGTGCCGAGCCGGGACGACCCGGTCGCCGCTGGGCGATGGCCGGACGGGCCGAAGGGCTCTGGCCCGCCGCCGTCCGCATGTGCATCGTCGGCGAGGCGAGGCCGCGGCCTCCGATCCGTCATGCACGAACCGATATGGAGGTGTTCCACCGATGGAGCGACAGACCTCGGACACACCGGTCATGGCGCCGGAGGCCCTCCAGCTGATCAACCACTGGATCGGCGGCGCGCCGCTGGCCGATCCGCCGGCGCGCACCCAGCCCGTCTACAACCCGGCGACCGGTCACGAGATCGCACGCGTGGCTCGCGGCGGCGAGGAGGACGTGGCGCGGGCCGTCGCCGTGGCGAAGGCCGCCTTCCCGGGCTGGCGCGACGCCTCCCTGCTGGCCCGCGAGAACGTCCTGTTCCGGTTCCGCGAGCTCGTCCACGCACATCGCGAGGAGCTCGCGCGGCTGGTCACCCGCGACCACGGGAAGACGTACCCGGACGCGCTCGGAGAGGTCCTGCGGGGCCTCGAGACGATCGACTTCGCCTGCGGCGTGCCGGCGCTCATGGGCGGCCTCATCACGCCGAACGTCTCGACCAACGTCGATGCCTACACGATCCGTCAGCCGCTCGGCGTCGTCGCGGCCATCACGCCGTTCAACTTCCCGATCATGGTGCCGCTGTGGATCTACCCCATCGCGGTGGCCACCGGGAACGCGGTCGTGCTGAAGCCCTCCTCGCACACGCCGGGGGCCATCCAGCTCCAGGCCGAGCTGTGGAAGGAGGCGGGACTCCCCGACGGCGTGTTCAACGTGGTGTACGGTGGCCGCGAGGCCGTCGACGCGATCCTCACCCACCCCGACGTCCGGGCCGTCCAGTTCGTCGGCTCGACCGAGGTGGGTCGCTACGTCTTCGAGACCGGCTCGAAGCACAACAAGCGGGTCGGGGCGTACACGGGTGCGAAGAACCACATGGTCGTGCTCCCGGACGCCGACATGGAGCTGGCGGCCGACTCCGGCGTGAGTGCCGGCTTCGGCTCGGCCGGCGAGCGCTGCATGGCGATCGCCACGATCGTCGCCGTGGGGGACGCTGGCGACCGGCTCGTCGAGATGATGGTCGATCGGATCGGTCGCCTGAAGATCGGCCCGGGCATGGAGCCCGGCGTCGACATGGGGCCCATCTACACCGCCGAGCACCGCGCGAGCATCGTCCGCTACATCGACAGGGGCGTCGAGGAGGGCGCGACCCTCGTCGTCGACGGCCGGCCGTTCCGACATCCCGAGTACCCCGACGGCTTCTACCTCGGGGTCACGCTCTTCGATCACGTGCGACCGGAGATGACGATCTACCAGGACGAGATCTTCGGACCCGTCCTCACGGTCGTCCGGGTGCCGACCTACGCCGACGCGCTGCGGCTCGTCAACGGCCACCACTATGCCAACGGGACCGCCATCTTCACGAACGACGGCGGAGCGGCCCGTCGGTACCAGATGGAGTGCGAGACGCCGATGATCGGCATCAACGTCCCGATCCCGGTGCCGTACGGTCACTTCAGCTTCGGCGGCGACCGAGACTCGATGTTCGGGGCGCTCAAGATGCGCGGCCAGGACGGCGTGCGGTTCTTCACCAAGGTCAAGGAGGTCACCAGCCGCTGGCCGGATCCCAGCCTGCGCGGCGTGAACCTCGGCTTCCCGCGAGGCGCCTGAGCCCAAGACGGCCGAGCGGCCGAGACGACGGAGCGAGCCCGCCGAGGCCTTCGGCGGGCTCGCTCGTCTGCGCCTCCGGGCGACGCGGCCGGCCGACCCGCGAGCCTGGGAGGATCGGACGAAGCCGCGCGACCGGACGTCGCCCGACGCGCGCCGCGTCGATCGAGCCTCAGCCGCCCTTCAACGACTTCAGGCGCGTCTCGACCTCGAGGTTCTCGGCCTCGTCGTCGAGCGAGGCGAACTGCTCGTCCAGGGAGGACGCCGCGACCTCGGTCATGCCCCGCGCCTTGGCCTCCTCGCGGCGGATCCGTTCCTCGAAGCGCGAGATCTCGCTCGTCGGGTCGGCGATGCTCACGCTCTTCAGCGCCGAGGTGACCTGGGTCTGGGCGGTCGCCATCTTCGCGCGGGCGACGAGCTCGTCGCGCTTCTGTACGAGCTCCTCGCGCTTGGCGCGCAGCTGGTTGAGCCCATCCTTGAGCCGTCCCACGAGCTCGGTCTGCTGGGCGATCTGCGGCTCGAACGTCTTGATCTGCTCCTCGAAGCTGATCTGTCGCCTCAGGGCGATCCGAGCCAGGCCGTCGAACCGGTCCGCGTCGGCCGTGTTGCCCGCGGCGCGGAACTCGTCCGCCTTGGCGGAGGCGGCGGACGCCTTGGAGCCCCATTCGCCCGCGGCCTCATGCGCCTCCTTCGCGTCGTCCTCGAGGAGGCGGAGGTTGCCGATCGTCTGGGCGACGGCGTCCTCCGCCTCGCCGATGTTGCTGGTGAAGTCCCGGATCATCTGGTCGAGCATCTTCTCCGGGTCCTCGGCCCCGTCGAGGAGCGCGGTCACGTTCGCCCGGATGAGCTGGGACATCCGGCCGAGGATCGATTGCTGCGCCATCGCTAGCCCTCCTGGTCTTCGCCGGCGGGCCCTGCCGCCGGTCGTCGATCCGTCCCACCGATGGCCGGACGCCCGACGACGGGCTCCGACCGCGATCCGTCCTAGAAGCGCCCTCCCCCACGCACGCCGCCACCGCCACCGCCCCAGCCGCCGCCCCCCCGGACGCCGCCGCCGAGGCCGCCCGGGCCGGGCATGCCCCACGGCGTGCCCCCGAACCCGCCCCGACCGGCCCCGAGCATCCCACCGATGAGGCCCCCGAGGATCGCCCCGACGAGCTGGCCATCCGCGCCGCGCGGTCCACCGCCGAAGCCGCCCGCGTCCCAGCGGTCGAAGTCGCCGCTGGCCAGACCGTAGGCCTCGTTCGCCAGCCGCTCGGCGGTCCGTGCCTCGGCCGTGGCGGTCGCCGGGTCCGTCTGCGCGAGGCCCCGTGCGGCCTCGATGTGCCGCTGCGCCTCGGCGAGCCGGGTCCGCGCCTCGTGGCGCACCCCGTGCCGGCGCGTGGCGATGAAGTCGGAGGCGCGGTCGACGGCGAGCTGCGCCGCCTGGAGAGCGCTGTCGACGGCGGCCTTCGCCCGGGCGGCACGCTCCTGCTCGCCGCGGATGCCGGCGACGACCTCGTCGCCGAGCGCGTTGGCCTGGACGGCGCTGTGGAGGGCATCGAGGACGTCCGGCTTTGGCAGGCCGAGCGCGACGCGCGTCGAGGCGATGAGGGCGTCGGCCCGGGCGAGCTTCTCGGCCACGCCCGACGGTGGCTGGCCCGACCCGAGGGCAGCTCGCGCCGCGGCGAGATCCTGCTCGGCCGCGGACAGCTCGGTCGCGACCTGGCCCCGGGCCTGGTCGATCGATGCGGCAAGACGGTCGACCGCATCGAGCAGCGCGGTCGCCTCGCCGAGGGCCGTCTGGGCCTGGCGCGCGGCGCGACCGGCCGCCGGGGCGTCGCTCGAGGCCAGGGCGGCCCGCCCCTGCTCCGTCGTGCGCCTGGCGAACGAGAGCCGCTTCTGCGCCTCGATCACG
>JAPVSP010000152.1:0-6325 GCA_047519685.1 Chloroflexota bacterium | reverse complement strand
TCATGTACGTGACCGTCTCGAAGCCGCGGTGCGGATGCCAGGGCGTCCCCTTCGGCTCACCCGGGGCGTACTCGACCTCGCCCATCTGGTCCATGTGAACGAACGGGTCGATATCGGCGAGATCGACCCCCCAGAAGGCTCGCCGGACCGGGAAGCCCTCGCCCTCGTAGCCCCTGGGCGCGACCGTGACGGTCCGCACGGGGCGTTGTCGCGCGGCGAGCGGATCCGGGACGGGGATCCGCGGCAGGACGGTGATGTCGTCGACGGTGATCGCGGGCATGACGGACGCTCGTGCGGTGCTGGTAGTTGCGTGTGCAACTATATCGGAGACGCCGGGGGGTGTCGAGGGGTCAGCGCGCCTCGAATGAGCGCTTCGCCAGGCCCCACCAGAAGCCCTCGATGGCCGTCCTCGGCGCCCCGTCCGGCCTCGCGACCGCGCCGAGCGTCACGAACACGGGCGCGAAGTGCTCGACGGTCGGATGGGCGTACGGCATCCCCGGCGCCTTCTCGCGGAAGGCGAAGAGCGAGTCGAGGTCGCCTCGCTCGAGCGCCTCGGCGGCCCAGCGGTCGAACTCGACCGACCACGCCGGCGCGATCGACGTGTGGCCCATGTACTGGTGGATGAACGGCAGCCCGTGGGTCATGAACCCGCTGCCGACGATGAGGACGCCCTCGTCGCGGAGCGGGGCCAGGCGCTGGCCGACCTCGAAGAGGTGCTCGGGATCGAGGTCCGGCATCGACAGCTGGAGCACCGGGATGTCGGCCGCGGGGTACATCGCCTTGAGCGGCACCCAGGCGCCGTGGTCGAGCCCACGGGTCTCGCGGTCGAGCACGGGCTCGCTGGCCGGCATCAGCGCCTTGACCTTCGCCGCGAGCTCGGGCGCGCCGGGTGCCTCGTACGTCATCCGGTAGTAGTGCTCCGGGAAGCCGTAGAAGTCGTAGACGAGCGGCACGGGCCGCGTCGCGCTGATCGCCATCGGCGCCGTCTGCCAGTGGGCGCTGACGATGAGGATCGACGACGGTCGCGGCAGCGATCCCGCCCAGGCGCCGAGCTCGTCCATCCACGCCTCGTCCTCAAGGAGCGGCGGTGCGCCGTGGCCCAGGTAGATCGCCGGCATGGCGTCCGCCGCCGGGCCGGTCGAGGCGGCGTGCGCCCCGGCGTGGGCAGGGGTCGGAGAGGCGGGACGCGGATCGGTCATCGGAGGCTCCAAGCGAGGCGGAAAGCCTACATCGAGATGCCTCGAGACGGTCGGCGACGAACGGGTGCGGATCCTCGTCATCGATCCGCGGCACGGTGCAGGCGGCTGCTCCGGCGACCGAGGATGGCGGGCGGCCCCAGGCTCAGGTGCCCATCCCGACGTGTCCTCGTGGCGAGGATGTGGACAAGTACCTTGACGGATACGACCGCACCCGCCATACACCAACCTACCAGCGGGGTGCCGTGACACGCGGTCTTCGTCCCGGCCGCCTGGACCGCGTCGAGCAACTGGCGAGACCGACCCGCGTCACGCGTATCGGAGGGTCCTATGCGTCCCCCAACTTCCCGCCGCCCGCTGCGCGCTGGTCCGGACCTGGTGCCCGCTCGATCGATGCGGTCGCTCGCCAGGCGCATCGCGGTGCCGCTGGCCGTCGTGGCGCTCCTCGGCGCGGGGCTGGCGGCGTCGTCACAGACCGCTCGAGTCGCGGCGGACCAGCCCGGCAACAACGTCCTGGCCAACGCGCTGAACATCGAACTCGGTGCCGCGACGCGCGGGCCGAAGCAGCAGCTGCCCTCCTCGGGGGCCATGTATCCCGTCCTCGCGGCGAGTGGCCAGCTCGACAGCCGCGGGACGGGCGTCGGTGCCATCGGCTTCCGGGGCGCGACCGGCACCCAGGGCTGTCCCAACACCTACACCGGCGGCGGGACCCCGGACATCCGGGTGAACCAGGACTGCTCACTCCGCCGGCAGGCGGAGGAGGTCGTCGCCGTCAACCCGACGAACCCGAACAACCTGATCGCCGGCCAGAACGACTCGTCCATCGGGTTCAACCACTGCGGCTACGACTTCTCGTTCAATGGCGGCAACTCGTGGGGCAGCATGATCCCGCCCTTCTACCAGTTCATCCTGCGGGACGGGCATACCGCCGATGCCTGCAGCGACCCGACGGTCACCTTCGACGCGAAGGGCAACGCGTATGCCGGCGGGGTCCTCTTCGACATCGACTCGGCCGCCAGCGCGTTCGTCGTCATGAAGTCGAACGCCGGCCTTGGTGGCGCCTTCTGGCACACCCCCGCCGCGCTCACCTTCCAGACGTATCGCGACACGCCCGTCGGCGTCGTGGCGAGCGACAACGATCCCAACGTCTTCAACGACAAGGAGTTCATCGTCGCCGACGCGACCGCGACCAGCCCGAAGGCGAACCACGTGTATGCCACGTGGACGCGGTTCAACGGGGCGACCGGAGCCGGGGTCGGCGGCAACAGCCCGATCTACTTCAGTCAGTCGACGAACGGTGGCGCGAGCTGGTCCCCCGGCGTCGAGATCAGCGGCGCCAACGCGGCCGCCTGCACGGCCTTCAGCGGGGAGGCCAACCCCAACGCCTGCGATCAGGACCAGGGGTCCCACCCGATCGTCGGCACTGACGGCACCATCTACGTCGCGTTCGGCAACGGCAACACCCCGACCCTGGGCGTCAACCAGCACATGGTGGTGTCCTGCCCCGCGGCCGCGAACTGCTCGCTGGCGGCGAGCTGGACGGCGCCGGTGAAGATCGGTGACGACTTCGGGACGCAGCCGCTCGGTCCGGTGGGCTTGACGGCCTGCCCGGCTGGCCGTCAATGCCTGCCTCCCAACGGCTACCGGCTCGACGACTTCGTCGAGGGATCCATCTCGGTCGACGCGCAC
The DNA here is from genome assembly GCA_047519685.1 of Chloroflexota bacterium. Classification (GTDB taxonomy): domain Bacteria; phylum Chloroflexota; class Limnocylindria; order Limnocylindrales; family CSP1-4; genus JAPVSP01. The sequence goes on along the minus strand of JAPVSP010000152.1, from coordinate 3,440 downwards.
GGCGGCCTCAACTTCGTCTGGGCGGACTTCCGCAACGGCGCCGCGAACTGCAACCCGAACGGCTCGGCGGCGACGGCGACCCCGCCGTGCGACAACGACGTCTTCTATGCCCATTCATCGGATGGTGGCGCGACCTGGAGCCCCGCCGTGGACGTGACGCCGAAGACCCGGTTCGGGCCGACGGCCCAGTGGATGCCGTGGAGCGCGGTGTCGCCCGACGGCAGCTCGCTGTGGATCGCCTACTACGACCGGTCCTACGGCTCGTGCGAGACGAGCGGGTGCAACGACATCACGCTGGCGCGTGTCAGCAACCCGGCGTCGTCGTCCGCCTCCATCGGCTACAGCCGCCTCACGAGCGCCTCGATGCCGAATCTCATCGTGGCGAACGACCCGCTGGAGGCCGGGTTCCTCGGCGACTACATGTGGGTGACCGTCGATCCCAGCGGGAACCCGTACGTGGTCTGGGCCGACACCCGCGGCCTGGGCGGTGCCGTAGAGGAGGACATCTACTTCGCGAAGTAGGTCCCTGCTCGCGCGAAACAGGCTCATGGCCGACATGGCGAAGGGGCCGGGAGACGATCCCGGCCCCTTTCGGCGCCTCGCGGCCGCCGGCGTGCCCGGTCGCGGCGGCTACGGCTTAAGCGCGAGCCGGTCGAGCGACGGCCCTCCGGTCAGGGGGTTGGAGGCGTAGCTCAGGACGCGCGGCGAGGTGATGGCCACGTACCTGTCCTGCGCGTAGGGCACCCATGGCACGACCTGCTGCATGAGGTACTGGTCGACGGACGCCCAGCACCCGAACTGGTCGCTGGCGCCGATGCAGGCCTCGATGCGCGCATCGACGTTCGGCACCTGGAGGACGTCGTAGCCGTGACTCTTCAACTGCTCCGGCGTCGCGCCGACGAGGGACGAGGGAGCGCCGCCGAGGCTCGTCGCGTACGGCCCGTCGAACCAGAGGAGGCAGGGCGCCGCGCCGATGTAGATGCTGTGGCAGCCGGTGCCGATCTGCAGGGCGATCCTCTCCCAGCCCGTCAGACTCCAGATGGTGTCCACCGGGACGACCCGCACGTCGAGCTGGATACCGAGCGGCTCGAGGTCGGAGGCCACGGCCTTCGCGACGTCCGCGAATGCATCTCTCGTGATGGCCGGGACATGCCCGCACGCCGCGGCGTCGCAGCGACCGTCGCCGTTCGTGTCGTACGTCGTCGACCGTGCCATCTCGGCGCGCGCCTGCTCGAGGTCGCCGGCATGCCCGGGCGTGTGATAAGGGTCGTAGTCGCGGAGGAGCCCATCTTCAGGGCCGTCCGCCAAGAGGTGGCCGTACGCCTCGGCGGCGACCGCGCCCCCCTGCAGGTCCACCAGGTGCTGCTTGTCGAGGGCGTAGCTGACCGCCCGGCGAACGTCGATGTCGTCGAACGGCGGCAGCGCGACGTTCATGAAGATCGGCCGGATCGCGCCACTCGGATCCACGTGGGCCTGGCCGCGTGAGGGGTCGGCCCGGAAGGTGTCGTACACCGCCGCCGGCACCGACGGGTTGATGCCCCCCGCCGGCCAGATGAGGTCGGCGTTGCCGGCGGTCAGCGCCGAGGCGGCCTGCTCCACGGAGTCGGCGAGCGAGATCTCGATCCGGTCGGCGTAGGCGGGCCGCAGGGGATCGCTCGCCGCGTCCCACGATGGATTCCGAACGAGCACGATCCTGCCGGGCTGGAGCCCCGCCGGGGCCTTGCGCTCGGCGGCCGGCACCGAGAAGTCCAGCGCCTCGGAGCCCTCGAGCATGTAGGGCCCGGACGAGACCGCGAAGCGTCCGAACCCGGTGTCCGCGCCCTCGGCGATGCCGAGCCTGGCCTCCGGGTGGGACGGATCCGGCGGCAGCGGCGCGGCGATCGGCTCGGCGAGGCGCGCCGCGAAATCGCCCTCGGCCCTGGTGAGCTTGATGACGAGCGTGTGGTCGTCGGGCGCCCTGAGCCCGGAGATCGTGGGCGCTTCCCCCCGCTGGTACGCGAGGGCACCCTCGATCTCCGCGAAGTCGTTGTACAGCGCGAGCATCGGGTCGAGCCTGGGCGAGAACACGCGATCGAAGGCCCGGATGAAGTCGGGTGCCGTGATCTCGACTGCCTGGAGCGGTGGCGCGTAGTGGACGCCCTGCTTCAGGTGGAACGTCCAGGTGAGGCCGTCCGCCGACACCTCGGGCAGGGCGGAGGCGAGATCGGGCTGGACCCGCGACCCACCCTCCTCCACGGACAGGCCGTTGTGCGAGATCAGGTTCCGGGTCAGACAGCAGCGCCAGAGCTCCCAGCTCTCCGCGAAGCCCATGTCCACCAGGTGCGGATCGAGGAACGCAGGTCCCGGCTCGGCGAGTCCGCGGCTGTTGTCGCTGGCGGGCACGACCACCCGGAGCGTCCCGCCCCTGGGAACGTTCGACACCGCCGTCGACGGCGAGGCCGACACGGAAGGCACCGACGAGGCACCCGACGCGTGGGGGACCACCTGGCTCGCCTGGGGTGACCCGCAGCCGGAGAGCAGGGCCACCGCGGCGAGCGCGACCAGGAGACCGCGGCCCCGCGGGCCGGAGGAGGATGCGGGATGTGCCGTCATCGCTGGACCGTCACCCATACGTCGTTGCCGGAGACGGCGACGCCTTCGGCGGGGCCGGGAAGCTCCAGGAACCGGGACGCGGTGCGTGAGACGCGATCGATGCGTGCGAGGCTGTTCCGGGCGCACGCCACCCAGACGGCATCCGGGCCGGCGGCGATGGCGAGGGGGCCCGCGTCGAGCGGGATGGGGCGCTCGGGGAGGTTCGTCGCGACGTCGACGACGACCACCCGGTTGCTGACGTCGCTCGCCACCCACAGTTTCCCGAAGCCGAGCGCGATGGCTCGCGGGGGGTCGTCGGGCAAGGGGATCTTCGCGGTCGCCTCCAGCGTCGAGGGGTCGATCCGCCAGATCGATCGCCCCAGCGCGTGCGCGACCCAGACCGAGCCCTCGCCGACCGCGACGGCGACCGGCTGCTCCCCGACGGTGACCGACTTCGCGACGGCCCGCGTCGCCGGATCGATCTTCACGAGGCTGTTCGTCAGCCCGTTGACGACCCAGACGCCGTGCTCGCCCAGGGCGATGCCCCCGACCCCGTCGCCGACCGTGATCTTCTGCTCGTCCCGCTCCGCGCCCGTCGCCTCACGGAGCACGATGCCCTCGGTGGCAGCGCTCGTGCCGAAGCCGAAGGTGATCCAGACGGCTCCGTCGCCGGCGGCGATCCCGGTCGGCGAGCCCGGCAGGCCGATGGTCGTCGCGTTGCCATCCCCCGGCCGGATGCCCGTGAGCACCCTCGCCCCCTGGGCGAGGACCCAGGCGGTGCCATCGGCGACCGCGACACCCGTCGGCGTATCGAGCCCGGGCGTGACGCCCAGGATCCTGCCACTGGCGGCGTCGACGCGCGTGGCGCT
>JAPVSP010000151.1:0-7381 GCA_047519685.1 Chloroflexota bacterium | reverse complement strand
GACGCGGGCGATGCGCGAGGCCAGGCGACCGAGCGTCTGGTCCGTCGCGTCGACGACATACCAGCGTCGCTCGATCTCGCTCTCGCGGAGCGTGTAGGTCTTCGCGGTCTTCATGGCCTCGTTTCTGTCCTGTCGTCCCGATCCGTGGTCCGTCGCCCGAGGACGACGCGCCGCAGACACAGCCCCCTGGCCGGTGCCACCGCCCCGTTGAGGGCCGGTCGTCGCGAGACCAGGATCGCGGCTACCTCTTCTTCGTCCATCTTGCCGCGGCCGACCTCCAGGAGGACGGCCACGATCCGCCGGACCATCCCGCGGAGGAAGGCGTCCGCCCGGACGTCGATCGTCACGAGCGGGCCCTGCCGCCGCACCCGGACCGCGTGGACGGTCCGGACCGTCGACCGGTCCGCCGCCCCGAAGGCGCGGAAGTCGTGACGGCCCACCAGGGCCGACCCGGCGCGCGCCATCGCGGCGGTATCGAGCGGGACCCGCACCCCGAGCGCGAAGCGTTCGCGGAGCGGGCTTCGCGGCCCGTTCCAGACGGTGTAGCGGTACTCCCGGTACCGCGCCGCGTGGCGGGGGTTGAAGCCGTCCGGAGCCCCCCGGAGGTCGCGGATCGCGACGTCCGGGGGCAGCTGGGCGTCGAGCGCCCGTCGCAGTCCCTCGGCCGAGAGCCGTCCGCGGTAGGTGAAGGCGATCACCTGGCCCGCGGCGTGCACCCCGGCGTCGGTCCGGCCGGCTCCGACGACCGGCTGTCGCGCACCGCTGATGCGCTCCAGCGCGGCCTCGAGCTCCCCCTGGACCGTCCGGGCCCCGGCCTGGAGCTGGAACCCGGCGAAGTCCGTGCCGTCGTATTCGACCCGGGCGCGGTAGCGCACGGGCGCGCCCTCTCGGACGCGGGGTCCCGGCTCAGACGAGCTCGATCTGGACGATCTCGGCCGCGTCGCCGGGTCGCTGGCCGATCCGGACGAGTCGGGTGAACCCCGACTGCCGGTCGGCGTACTTCGGGGCGATCTCATCGAACAGCTTCTTCACGACGAGCGGCTCGTTGGGGAACTCCGCGATGACCGCGCGTCGTGCGGCGAGGTCGCCTCGCTTGGCGAGGGTGATCATCCGCTCCACTCGGGGGCGGATCTCCTTCGCCTTCGCCTCGGTGGTCTTGACCCGCTCGTAGCGGAGCACCGAGACGGTCAGGTTGCGGTAGAGCGCGAGGCGGGGACCCTGCTTCCGGCTGAGCTTGCGGCCGTCGATGCGATGCGCCATCTCAGACCTCGCCCTCCTCCGACTCGTCGTCGAAGGGCTCGTCCTCGGTCCCGTCCGAGCCCTCCTCGGCCTCCGGCAGGAGGAAGCCGCGCATCCGGAGCCGCTCCTTCATCTCGTCGAGCGACTTCTTCCCGAAGTTGCGCATCCGGAGCAGGTCCTCGTCCTTGAGCTGGAGGAGCTGCCCGACCTTCACGATGTTGTTCCGCTTGAGCGAGTTGTAGGCCCGCATCGGGAGGTCGAGCTCCTCGATCGGCATGTCCAGCATGTTCGGGGGCAGGACCGGCACACCGGCGGCGGCCCGCTCGGTGGGGACCGCCGCAAGGCCGATGTTGACGAACGGCTGGAACTGCTCGACGAGGATGGCGGCCGACTTCGAGAGGGCCTCCTCGGGCGAGATCGTCCCGTCTGTCTCGATCTCGATCGTGAGCTTGTCGAAGTTGGTCATCTGACCGACCCGCATGCTCTCGACCCAGTAGTTGACCTTGCGAACCGGCGTGAAGATCGCGTCGACGGCGATGACGCCGATCGGCAGCGCCTCGCTCCGCTCGGCCGCCAGGTAGCCGACGCCACGCTCGACGGTCAGGTCCATCTCGATCGTCACATCGTCCGAGTCGATCGTCATGAGGACGAGCTCGGGGTTGACGATCTCGACGTCGGCCGACTCGGCGATGTCCGCCGCCGTGACGGGGCCCGCGCCGCTCTTGAGCAGGCGGAGCTGCACCGGGTGGCTGGCGAAGCTCTTCAGCCGGAGCTTCTTCACGTTGAGGACGATCTGCGTGACGTCCTCCTTGACGCCGGGGATCGTGGAGAACTCCTGGTACACGTCCCGGACCTGGATGGACGTCACGGCCGCGCCCTCGAGCGAGGACAGCAGCACACGGCGGATGGCGTTGCCGAGGGTGACGGCGTAGCCGGCCTGGAGCGGGCCGGCCTCGTACTTGGCGTAGGTGCCGGCTTCCTCGACGGGCTCGATCTGCGGGGTCTCGAGTTCGATCATCGTGCGGGGCTTACCTCGAGTAGTACTCGACGACGAGATGCTCGTTGAGGTCCTGCGGCATCTGGTCGCGGCGCGGCGGCTCGAGGATCGTCCCGGCCAGCTTGGCCGCGTCGACGCTGAGCCACTCGGGTGCCTGATGCGAGCGGAGGGTGTCCTTGGCGAGCTTGAAGGGCTCCCGGGCGGCGTGCGATCCGCGGACCTCGATCCGATCGCCCGGCTTCAGCTGGTAGCTGGGGACGGTCGTCGGGCGTCCGTTCACGGCGAAGTGGCCGTGCCCCACGAGCTGGCGCGCCTGCGCTCGCGAGCTCGCGAAGCCCATCCGGAAGACGACGTTGTCGAGCCTCAGCTCGAGCATCCGGAGGAGGTTGTCCCCGGTGACGCCGGGTCGGCTCTCGGCCGCGTCGAAGTAGTTCTTGAACTGGCGCTCGAGCACGCCGTAGACGCGGCGGACCTTCTGCTTCTCGCGCAGCTGGACGCCGTAGTCGCCCATCTTCCGGCGCCGCACCCCGTGCTGCCCCGGGGGCGACGGGCGACGCTCGAACGAGCACTTCTTGGTGTAGCAGCGGCTGCCCTTGAGGAAGAGCTTCATGCCCTCCCGGCGGCACAGCCGGCAGACGGAGTCGGTGTAGCGGGCCATCGTGCGGGGTCCTCGCTCAGACCCGACGCCGCTTGGGCGGTCGGCAACCGTTGTGCGGGATCGGCGTGACGTCAGTGATGGCGGTGACCTCGATGCCCGCCGCCTGGAGCGAGCGGATGGCCTGCTCGCGACCGGCGCCCGGGCCCTTCACGTAGACCTCGACCTGACGCATGCCGTGCTCCATCGCCTTGCGGGCGGCGGACTCGGCCGACAGGGCGGCGGCGTAGGGCGTGCTCTTGCGGGAGCCCTTGAAGCCGACGATGCCGGCGGAGCCCCAGCTGATCACGTTCCCGACCGGGTCGGTGATCGTGATGATCGTGTTGTTGAACGTCGCCTGGATGTGAGCGTGCCCCGTGGGCACGTTCTTGCGCTCCCGGCGCCGCTGCTTGGTCGCCCGCTTGCGTTCCGCCACGTGGTGTCGTTCCCCTTACTTCTTGCGCCGGGCGCCGACCGTCTTGCGCGGGCCGCGGCGCTGGCGTGCATTGGTCTTCGTGCGCTGGCCGCGGACGGGCAGGTTGCGCCGGTGGCGCAGCCCCCGGTACGAGCCGATCTCGATCAGCCGCTTGATGTTGAGCGCCACCTCCCGACGGAGGTCGCCTTCGACCTTGTACCGGCGGTCGATCAGCTCGCGCAGGCGGTTGACCTGATCCTCGGTCAGGTCGCGGACGCGGGTGTCCGGGTTGATGTTCGTCTGGGTGAGGATCTTCTGGCTGGTCGGCAGGCCGATCCCGAAGATGTAGGTGAGGGCGACCTCGACGCGCTTCTCGCGCGGGATGTCGATTCCGGCGATGCGTGCCATCGGCTACCCCTGCCGCTGCTTGTGCTTGGGATTGGTGCAGATGACCATCACGGTCCCATGGCGACGGATGACCTTGCAGTTGTCGCAACGGGCCTTGACGGAGGCTCTGACTTTCAACGGGTCCTCGGCGCTTCGGCTACTTCAGCCGGTAGGTGATCCGGCCGCGGGTCAGGTCGTATGGCGACAGCTCCACGCGGACGCGGTCGCCCGGCAGGATCCGGATGAAGTTCATCCGGAGCTTGCCGCTGATGTGGGCCAGGACGCGGTGGCCGTTCTCCAGCTCCACCGCGAACATCGTGTTCGGGAGGGGCTCGATGACCGTGCCCTCGACTTCGATCGCGTCCTTCTTGGCCAACGGGTCTGGGGTCCCTCTTCTCGCGACGAGTGCCGGCCCGTCGGGCCGACACACGAACGCGTAGCGTATCAGACGGCCGGGCTAGCCGGCAACAGGGCCTCCTGGAAGGAGGTCAGGATCTCGGGGCCGCGCTCGGTCACCGCGATGGTGTGCTCGAAGTGCGCGGCCAGCGAGCCGTCGCGCGTCACGACGGTCCAGCCGTCCGAGCGGGTCGACACCTCGGCGCCGCCGAGCGTGAGCATCGGCTCGATCGCCAGGCAGAAGCCGGGCTCGAGGCGGATGCCCGTCTGCGACGTCCGGTAGTTGGGGATCTGCGGTTCCTGGTGCATCTCCGTGCCGATCCCGTGACCGACGTACTGCCGGACGATGCCGTAGCCGGCGGGGGCGGCCACGTCCTCGACCGCCGCCGAGATGTCGCCGATCCGATTGCCCGGCACGGCCGCCGCGATGCCGGCCATCATCGCGAGGCGGGTGGTCTCGACGAGTCGGACGGCGGCGGCCGGGACATCGCCCACGATGAACGTGCGAGCGGCGTCCGCATGCCAGCCGTCGACGATCACGCCCGTGTCGACCGAGACGACCGACCGGTCGCGGACGATGCGATCGCCGGGGATCCCGTGCACGACCTCGTCGTCGATCGAGACGCACAGGCTCGCCGGGAAGGCGCGCGGACCGCGACCGTAGCGCCCGCCTCCGAGGTATCCCTTGAACGAGGGGATGCCCCCTTCGGCGCGGATGTGGCGCTCCGCGACCTCGTCGAGCCGGGCGGTCGAGACCCCGGGCCTGAGCTCGCTCTCGACCAATGCGAGGACCTCGGCGACGATCCGCCCGGCCCGGCGCATCGTTTCGACCTCGCGTCGCGACTTGCGGGTGACCACGATCAGGCCCGACCCCGCATCAGCGGTCTGATGGCCCCAAGGAGGGCCACCGTGACCTCGGCCACCGGCCGCTCGCCGTCGACCAGCTTGAGGAGGCCGCGCTCGCGGTAATACGCCACCACCTCGGCCAGGGCGCCGAGCTGGCGGGCCAGGCGCGCCCGGACCGTGTCCTCTCGATCGTCGTCCCGCTGGATGAGCGCGGCGCCGTCGACGTCGCAATGACCCGCTACGGCCGGCGGGTGGCTGATGACGTTGTACACGTGGCCGCCATCGGCAGGGCAGATCCAGCGACCCGACAGGCGGCGGACGAGCACGTCGTCGTCGACCTCGATGAGGATCGCCTCGTCGACCCGCGCGTCGCCCACGTCGAGCGCCTGGTCGAGGGCCGCCGCCTGGGCCCGCGTGCGCGGGAACCCGTCGAGGATCGCCCCCGCCTCCGCGTCGGATCGGCCAAGGCGGTCGAGCAGCAGGCCGATCGTGATGTCGTCGGGGACCAGCTCGCCACGGTCCATGTACGTCTTCGCGCGCAGCCCGAGCGGGGTGGCGCTGCGGACCTCCGCCCGGAACAGGTCGCCCGTCGCGATGTGTGGGATGCCGAGCTCGACCGCGAGGATCTGCGCCTGCGTCCCCTTGCCGGCCCCGGGGGCCCCGAGGAGGACCAGGATCACCGGATGAAGCCCTCGTAGTTCCGCATCAGGAGCTGCGCCTCGAGCTGCTTCATCGTCTCGACCACGACGCTGACCACGATGAGCAGGCCGGTGCCGCCGAGCGTGAGCGAGCCGAGGCCGGGCAGCGCCGTCGAGATGACGTACGGCGCCACGGCGACGGCGCCCAGGAACAGCGCGCCGGCCAGCGTGATGCGGGTGACGACCTTGGCCAGGTAGTCCTGCGTCGGGCGGCCGGGCCGGATGCCGGGGATGAAGCCGCCGTTCTTGCGGAGCTGCTCGGCCGTCTCGTCGGGCTTGAACGTGAACGCGGTGTAGAAGTAGGTGAACCCGACGGTCAGCAGGAAGTACATCCCGCCGTACACGGCGGTGTTTCCGAAGAACTGGACGATCGCCTGCGAGACGTTCTTCACGACGTCGATCTGGGAGGTCGTGAAGTACTGCGCGATCTGCACCGGGAACAGCAGGATGCTGACGGCGAAGATGATCGGGATGACGCCGGCCTGGTTGACCCGCAGCGGCAGGAACGTCTGCCCGCCCTGGTAGAGGCGACGCCCGCGCACCCGGCTCGCATACTGGATCGGGATGCGGCGCTGACCCTCCTGGATGTAGATGATCACCGCCACGGCGGCGACGGCGACCAGGACGAATGCGGTCCCGGAGGCGATGTCGGGGTTCGCCAGGAAGGTGCCGATCGCCCGCGGCGCGCGGCTGACGATGCCGGCGAAGATGATGAAGCTGATGCCGTTGCCGATCCCCTTCTCGGTGATCAGCTCGCCCAGCCACATCAGCATGATCGAGCCCGCCGTCAGCGTGACGATCTGGGTCACGGTCTCCCACGAGGCGAGGTCGAACCGGGTCGAGAGGACGTTCTGCGACGCCAGCAGGGCGAGGAATCCGTACGCCTGGAGCGCCGCGAGCGGCACCGCGAGGTAGCGCGTGTAGCGGTTGATCTGGTTCCGCCCGTACTCGCCTTCACGGCTCAGGTTCTGGAGGCTGGGGATGACCCCGGTCATCAGCTGGATGATGATCGAGGCGTTGATGTAGGGGTTCACGCCGAGCCCGACGACCGAGAAGTTCGACAGGCCGCCGCCGGAGAAGAGGTCCAGCAGCCCGAACAGCGGGTTCGTGTTGAAGAAGGTGTCGAGGGCCGCCTTGTTCACGCCCGGCACCGGCACGTGCGCCATCAGCCGGAAGATGATCAGGACGCCGAGGACGTACAGGATCCGGCGCCGGATGTCCGGCGCCCGGAACGCGTTGAGCAGGGACTCGAACACGGGGGCTAGGCGTCGTCGCCGGACGCGTCGGCCGGCTCAGCGGTCCCCTCGCGGCCGGGCCCCGCATCCGCGGCCGGCTCCGACGCCTCGGCGGCCGCCCTCCGGGCCCGCGAGCGCGCGGGCTTCGGGGCGGGCTTCGGGGCGGGCGCGGTCTCGATGGCGGAGGTCGCCTCCTCGGGCTGCGCCGCCGCGGCGCTCGGCTCGACGCCGAGCGCGGCGAGGGGCTCGGTCGGGAGCTCGAGCACCTGGACGGTGCCACCGGCCGCCTCGATCTTCGCCCGGGCGCTCTTCGTGAACGCGTCCGCGACGACGAACAGCGCGACGTCGATCCCCCCGTGACCCAGGATCTTGAGCGGCCTGTCCAGCGTGCTCACGAGCCCGGTCGCCCGGAGGATGTCCTGGTTCACCGTGACCGGGGCCGCCTTCCTGGCCTTCGAGCCAGAGCCCTCCCCCGCCTCGAGCCGGCCGGCCGTCACCAGGTCGGCGATCCGGCCGATGTTGACGACCTCGTAT
>JAPVSP010000150.1:0-1664 GCA_047519685.1 Chloroflexota bacterium | reverse complement strand
GGGTGCCTGGAGCCCCCGCCCGGGACGTGGATGAAATCCCACAGCGTCCCGTCGGCGTGGAGGTGCGTGGAGAGCACGCCCCGCTCCCCGGACTCGGCGCGGAGCACGACCGCGCCCGCGCCATCCCCGAACAGGATGCAGGTCGAGCGGTCGGTCCAGTCCACCACCCGGGAAAGCACCTCGGCGCCGATCACGAGCATGGTCCGGGCGGCCCCCGATTTGACGAGTTGGTCCGCCGTCCCGAGCGCGTAGAGAAAGCCCGTGCACGCGGCCGAGAGGTCGAACGCGAACGCGCGGCTCGCGCCGAGCTGCGCCTGGACGAGGCACGCGGTCGCGGGGAACAGCATGTCGGGCGTGGCGGTCGCGACGACGATCGCGTCGAGGTCCTCCGCCCGCAGCCCCGCTGCCTCCAGCGCGTGCCGTCCCGCGGCGACCGCGAGGTCCGACGTCGCCTCGGCGGGGGCGGCGAGGCGACGCTCGCTGATGCCGGTCCGCTCGATGATCCATTGATCCGAGGTCTCGACTATCCGTTCGAGTTCGTGGTTGGTCATGACGCGCTCGGGCAGGTAGGAGCCGGTGCCGACGATGCGGGAGCGAAGCACGGCGATCAGGCCCCGGCGCCGAGGTGGAGCCCCACGTGCCGCTCGATGTCGTCGCGAATGTGGCGGTTGATCTCGCCGACCACGAAATCCCGCGCGACCCGGACGGCGTTCTTGATCGCCTTGGGCGACGAGCGGCCGTGGCAGATGATCGAGACCCCGTCGATCCCGAGGAGCGGGGCGCCGCCGTACTCGGCGTAATCGACGCGCCGCTTGAACCGCCGGAACGCGGGCTTGAGCAGCAGGAATCCGAGCCGGCCGAAGGCCGACGCGGTGATCTCGCGCCGCAGGACCTGCATGATCGCCTCGGCGAGGCCCTCGCTGATCTTGAGCGCCACGTTGCCGATGAACCCGTCGCAGACGATGACGTCCGCGTCGCCGGTGTAGACGTCGCGGCCCTCGACGTTGCCGATAAAGTTGAGCCGCGCCTGCTTGAGCAGCTTGAACGTTTCCTTCGTCAGCTCGTTTCCCTTGGTGTCCTCCTCGCCGATGCTCAGGAGGCCGACGCGCGGCGAGGCGTTGCCGAGCATGCGCTGGGCGTAGACGTGCCCCATGATCGCGAACTGGACGAGGTGCTGGGGTTTGGAGTCGACGTTCGCGCCGACGTCGAGGAGCACCGAGGCGCCGTGCAGCGTCGGCAGGATCGTGGCGATCGCCGGGCGCTCGACCCCCTGCAGGGTGCCGAGGAGGAAGAACGAAGTCGCCATCGACGCGCCGGTGTGCCCCGCGCTGACCACCGCGTCGGCCTCGCCGCGCTTGACCAGCTCGGTCGCGCGCCAGATCGAGGAATCGCGACGGCGGCGGATCACGAACGACGGGCTCTCGTCCATGGCGACGACGGTCGGCGCGTGGACGAGGCGGATCGTCGGCGCGGGCGGGTGCCTGGCGAGTTCGTTCCGGAGGCGGGGCTCGTCGCCGACCAGCAGCAGGGCGAGTCCCATCTCCCGCGCGGCCAGGACGGCGCCCTCCACCACCGACGCGGGGGCGGTGTCGCCCCCCATCGCGTCCACGGCAATCGTCGGCTCCCGGTCAGGCCCGGGTCGGGTCGGGTCGGCGCCCGAAGGG
>JAPVSP010000149.1:0-4495 GCA_047519685.1 Chloroflexota bacterium | reverse complement strand
GGAGCGTGGTCCCCGGCGGCATCGCCGAGGCGACCGGTCGGATGACGACGTCGACCGCGTGCCCGTCGAGCTCGAGGGTGGCCGAGAGCCCGCGGCCGTCGGCGCCCGGTCGATGGGACCTGCCTCCCGGAGCGAGCGGTCGGACGACGCGCAGGCCGAGTCGAGACGCCAGCCACGCGACGTGGTAGATGGGCTTCACGACGTTCGCCTCTGCGCGTCCCGATCCCCCCGCGGCGTGGGTGACGGCGATCCGCCTGATCGAGCGCAGGTACGGCAGGAACTCGGGCCGGTCGAAGACGGAGGCGATGGCCTCGCGCCAGCGGGCCTGCCGAACGAGGGCGAAGTCGAACACCTGCGGGCGGCCCCGGGCCACGAGCCCGGCGAGCTGGCGGAGTCGATCGAGGCCGTCGCCGGACCAGGTCGAGCCGTCCACCACCAACAGGTCTGCGATCGCCAGGATCTCACGGGCCTGGACGGTCCCGAAGGGCGGATCGCCGGGCCACCAGACCGTGACCGGGAGGTCGTGGACGAGGAGTGGCGCCACGATCGCCGCGAGGTGGCCCCCGGACTCGCCGCCGACGACGAGGTCGACGAACTCGGCGCAGACCTCCGGGGCGTCCTCGCGCGGCAGCATGCAGTAGGCCCGGACCCGCGCGTCGAGCCACGACGGCCCGTCCGGGTCCATCGGCGAGACGATCAGGGTGCGCGACGGGTGCCGGCCGGTGAGCGCGGCGATCGTCGACGCCGCTCGCTCGCCGATCTCCGGCCGGCGGGCGATGACCACGAGGTTCATCACGCTCGTGCGAGCCGCGATCCGACGCTCCTCCTCGCCGTCGACGGAGACGGTCAGCTGCGGGATCGACCAGATGCGGGCCAGCTCCCGCTCGACCTCCGCGATCGTCCGCGCCCGCGACGTCCAGCGCAGGGTGGGCTGCCCGGGACGGGCGATGCCGTCGCCGGCCGGTCCCTCGTCCGGAGGCTGGCCGAGGTCGACGTCCCGGGCCCGGCCGTCAGCGGGCGCCATGTCGTCTCGCGCTCCGCCCGCCCCGACTCAGATCCGGCGCCAGCGGCGGCCGTCCCGGGTCACCAGGGCATCCGCGGCGGCCGGACCCCAGGTGCCGGCGTCGTAGTCCGGGAACTCGGGTGGCGGCTGGTCGAGCCAGGCGTCGAGGATCGGCGTGACGACGGACCAGGCGGCCTCGACCTCGTCCGCCCGGGTGAACAGCGAGGCGTCGCCCAGCAGCGCGTCGAGGATGAGGGTCTCGTAGGCGTCCGGCGAGTCGACGCTGAACGACGAGCCGTACGTGAAGTCCATGTTCACGGTCCGGACGTCGAGGCCCAGCCCGGGCACCTTCGCGCCGAAGCGCAGGAGGATGCCCTCGTCCGGCTGGATCCGCATCGCGAGGAGGTTGGGCTCCGGGTCGACCGAGCTGTCCTTGAACAGGCGGTGCGGGACGGCCTTGAACTGCACGGCGATCTCGGTCGCGCGCTTCGGCAGCCGCTTGCCCGTCCGCACGTAGAACGGGACGCCCGACCAGCGCCAGTCGTCGATCTGGTAGCGGACGGCGACGAACGTCTCGGTCTCGGAGTGCTCGTCGACCTCCGGCTCCTGCCGGTACCCGGGCACCGGCTCGGCGGCGACCCAGCCCGGGCCGTACTGGCCACGGACGACGTCGCGCGCGATCTCGGCGGGACCGAGCGGGGCGATGGCCCGGATGACCTTCACCTTCTCGTCGCGGAGGGCGTCGGCGTCGAACGCGGACGGCGGCTCCATCGCCACCAGGCAGAGCAGCTGCATGAGGTGGTTCTGGACGACGTCGCGCGAGGCTCCGGTCTCCTCGTAGAACCGGCCGCGCCCCTCGACCCCGAGCGACTCGGCCACGGTGATCTGCACGTGGTCCACGTAGCGCCGATTCCAGATCGGCTCGAAGATCCCGTTGCCGAACCGGAAGACGAGCAGGTTGCGGACGGTCTCCTTGCCGAGGTAGTGGTCGATGCGGTAGACCTGTGACTCGCGGAAGACCTTGCCGACCTCGCGGTTGAGGCGGATCGCCGACGTGAGGTCGCGTCCGAAGGGCTTCTCGACGACGATCCGCCGCCAGCCCGCGCCGTGGACCTCGTGGTCGAGCCCGGCACGCCCCAGCTGGGCGATGATCGGCGCGAAGGCCGACGGCTGCGTCGCGAGGTAGAAGAGCCGGTTGCCGGCGGCCCCACGCTCGCGGTCGAGCTCCTCGAGCCGGGCGTCGAGGCGGCTGTAGGTGGCCTCGTCGCCGAAGTCCCCCTCGTGGTAGACGACCCGCTCGAGGAACTCGTCCATCACGTCGCTCTCGACCGACGCTCGGGAGTACTTCTCGAGCGAACCGCGGAGCTCGGCCCGGAACGCCTCGTCGTGGTAGTCCCGGCGCCCGCAGGCCACGATCGCGAACTCGTCGGGCAGCAGGTGCGTCCGCCAGAGCTGGAGGAGGGCCGGGACGACCTTCCGATGAGCGAGATCGCCGGTCGCCCCGAACAGCACGAACGCGCACGGGTCGGGCATCCGGTCGAGGCGCAGGCCCTCGCGCAGCGGGTTCTCGAGAGGCCGCGACGCGCTCCGCTTGCGGCGGGCCCGTGAGAGACGAGCCTCGCGCATCGTCTGCGGCTCGTCGATCGGCGTGCGGACCGGCTTCGCCGGGGCCTCGGTGGCCGGCCCGGCCGCGGCCCGGCGAGCGGTCGATGGGCGATCGCCGGTCACGGCCACCGCGTCGCCTCCGGCCTCACTCGGTCACGACCGCGTGCCCGCCGAACTCGTTGCGCAGCGCCGCGAGCACCTTGGCCCCGTACGAGTCGTCCTGGCGAGATCGGAGGCGGACCTGCAGCGAGAGCGTGATGACCGGCGCCGGCACGTCGCGATCGATCGCCTCCTGGACGGTCCACCGACCCTCACCCGAGTCGGCGACCCAGCCCTTGAGGTGGGCGAGGTCCTGGCCCTCCGAGGTGAAGGCTCGTTCGGCGAGCTCCAGGAGCCAGGAGCGGACCACCGACCCGTGGTTCCACAGCTTGGAGATCGACGCAAGGTCGAGCCCATAGTCGCTCGCGTGCATGATCTCGAAGCCCTCGGCGTACGCCTGCATCAGGCCGTACTCGATGCCATTGTGGACCATCTTCACGTAGTGACCGGCGCCGGGCCCGCCGACGTGGAGGTAGCCGTCCTCCGGCGCCAGCGACCGGAAGACCGGCTCGAGCGGCGTCACCGCCTCGGCGTCGCCGCCGACCATCAGGCAGTAGCCGACCTGGAGGCCCCAGATCCCCCCGGAGACGCCCGCGTCGACGTAGTGGATGCCGCGCTCCTGGAGCTTCGCGTGGCGGCGGACGTCGTCGTGGAAGTTGGTGTTGCCGCCGTCGACGATCGTGTCGCCCGGCTCGAGGTGCTCGAGGAGCTCGTCGATCTGCGCCTCCGTCGCAGCGCCGGCGGGGACCATGATCCAGATGGTGCGCGGACTGGCGAGCTTCGAGACCAGCTCCTCGATCGAGGAGGATGCCTCGGCGCCCTCGGTCGCGATCTCCCTCGTCTTCTCCGGCGTCCGGTTGAAGGCCACCACCTCGTGGCCGTCGCGGAGCAGCCGGCGGACCATGTTCGCGCCCATGCGACCCAGCCCGATGAACCCGATGCGCATCGTCGTCACCCCTCCGTCGTGGTCGTGCGAAGCCGGTGGAGCGCCTCCTCGACCGCGCGGAGCAGGACCTCGAGGCCGGCGTCGGGGTCGGCGCCGAGGTGGACCCGGAGGATGGGCAGGTCGTGCGACTCGAGGGCCCGGAAGTCGCCCAGCGCCTGGGCGTCGATGAGCTGTCCGAACGTGTACGGCCAGCCCGGGATCGGCCGGTCGACGACGTGGTCGGCGGTCAGCTGGAGGAACCAGCCGATGGGCGCGCCCCCCTTGTGGAGCTGTCCCGTCGAATGGAGGAAGCGCGGGCCGTAGCCGGCGGTCGTCGCCCGGTGCGTCGCGTCGCGGAGGACCGTCCGGATGGCCGCCATCGCCGCGTCGCGCCCGGGGGTCGGGGCGATGAACGCCTGGAGCGCGAGGTAGGCATCCGGCCTCGCCCGCGCCAGATGTCGGGCCAGGGCGCCCGCCAGGTCCTCCTCCGCGACCGGCGGCAGGCCGCCGTCGGCATGGAGCGTCAGGCCATCCGCGGCCAGGAGCGGCCGGGGGGTCGTCGCCGATCCGCCCGCCCCGTGGCCCGCGAGCACCTGGCGGGTCAGCTCCTTCGCCTCCTCGACGTTGGGCTGGTCGAACGGGTCGATGCCCAGGACGGCGCCGGCGAACGCGGTCGCGACCTCCCAGCGGACGAACTCGCCGCCGAGGTCCATCGGGTCCTCGAGGCGGATGCGGATGACCGGGTGGCCTCGAGCCTCGAGCTCGGCCATCAGGTCCTCGACGACGGTCCCGCCCGCGCCCGACGGCGCGGCCGAGCCGTCGAGGGTCAGGCGGACGAAGACCCGGTCGTCGCCGTAGGCGTC
>JAPVSP010000148.1:0-6949 GCA_047519685.1 Chloroflexota bacterium | reverse complement strand
CTCGGGCTCGTCTTCGGGGTCGGGGCGATCCTCGCCCTGGCGGGGCTCGCGGCCGTCGGCACGACCCACACGACGGCGGACGTCCCGAGCGTCGCCGGGCCGCTCCCGGAGGCGGCGTTCACCGTCGACCTGCGGGTCCACCAGCCGCTGCGCGACCCGGTCGCGCTGACCTTCAGCCGCTCCATGGACCCCACGACCGTCGCGGCGGCGCTGTCGGTCGAGCCGCTGACCCCGGTCGTCCTGGGCTGGGACGCCACGGGCACCCGCCTCCTGGTCAGCCCGGCGCCGGCCTGGCAGCCGGGCACGTTCTACACGCTGTCGGTCGGCCCGGCCGCCCGCGACCGTGCCGGCCGGGGGCTCGCCGCGCCGGCCCGGGCGGCGTTCCTGACCCGCGCCTCGTCGGTCGCTCGGCTCGGCGCCACCGACGTCGAGGGGAGCGCGGCGGCGCTCGATACCCGGTTCGTCGTGACCGTCGAGGGCGACGTCGATCCGGGCGCCCTGCGCGCGGCGCTGACGGTCTCGCCCGCCGTCGCGGGCCACGTCGAGGTCACGGCCGCCGACGATGCCCCCGCCCGGGGGACCCCGCCGCGGCTGCGGGCCGTCCTCATCCCGGATGCCCCGCTGGCGCCCGACACGGCGTACACGCTCGCGCTCGCCGCGGGCCTCGTCGACCGCGACGGCTCGCCGGTCGAGGGCGCCCCGGCGCTGACCGTCCGGACGCCGCCGGTCCCGGCCGTCGTGCGCTTCCGCCCGCGGGACGGCACGAGCGGGGTCGACCGGGCGGCGATGGTCTCGGTCCGCTTCACCGTCCCGATGGACCGGGCGGCCACCGCGGCCGCCTTCAGCGTCGCCGTCGGCGGCTCGGCGCTGACCGGCACGGCGAGCTGGTCCGAGGGGGACACGGTCCTCGAGTTCGACCCCTCGGCGACGTTCGACTACGGCCAGACGGTCGTCGCGACCGTCGGGACGGCGGCCAGATCGGCGGCCGGCGTCCCGCTCGCGGCCGCCGCCTCGGCCACGTTCACGACCGTCCCGAGGCCCGCGCCGCCCAAGCCCAAGCCGAGCCCGATCCCGAAGCCGGCGACCGGCGCCGGGACGGTGGCGAGCGGCAGCTGGTCGGCCGTCGAGTCGTACTACCTCAAGCTCCTGAACTGCACCCGGACCGGCGGCTGGGTGTCGAGCTCGGGCTCCTGCAGCCCCGGCTCGAACGGGACGGCGCCACTGTGGATGGATGCCGGGATCCAGGCGAACGTCGCACGGCCGTACGCCAGGGTCCTGGCGACGACGGGCGCGTGCAGCCACTACGCCGACGGGACGCTGACGACCCGCCTGGCCCGGGCAGGCTACACCGGGTTCATCAGGGCCGGCGAGAACGTGGGCTGCGGGAACGGCGAGCCCTACGGAGCGGTCCTGGCCGACCACCTGTTCTTCCAGAACGAGAAGTCGACCAACGGCGGCCACTACCTGAACATCATGAACCCCGTCTACGACCGCGTCGGCGTCGGCGTCTGGGTCTACGGCGGTCGGACCCGCCTCGTCACCGACTTCTACCGACCCTAGCCGGCCGGCCCCGGCGTGATCCGCGACGCGGTCATCCACCTGCTCAACGAGCAGCCCTTGCTCGCCGACCTGTATCGGATGCCGGAGCCGAGCGACGCCGGCCTCCTGTGCACGAACCTGCGGACGACCGGTGGGAAGCGGCCGGTCTTCGTGGACGACATCGCCTCCGTGTTCTTCTTCCCGTACCGGGGGATGCGCTTCCTCGAGATCCCGCCCGGGGCGGATCGGGGCGGGGAGCTCCCGGCCCCGGCCCCGGAGGCCGCGGCGCCGCCTGCGGCTCCGACCGAGCCCGGGTCGGACCTCGAGCTCGACGAGGACCTCCTGCGGCGAGTCCGGGAGATCTGAACTCCCAGGCGGGCGGTCGCCCGGCCGACAGGCGCCCGACCCCCGAGTGAGGGTCGGCCAAGAGGCCGGTGCTAGACTCCCCCGCGACATGGGAACCAATCTCGTGATCGTCGAGTCGCCCGCCAAGGCGAAGACGATCGAGCGCTACCTCGGGCCCGGCTACCGCGTCCTCGCCTCGTACGGTCATGTCCGGGACCTGCCCGAGAACCCCGGCAAGGACTCGCTGGGGGTCGACGTCGAGCATGATTTCGCGCCCGACTACGAGGTCGTCGCGGACCGCCGCAAGCAGCTCGGCGCCATCGGCAGGGCCGCCCGCGACGCGGACGCGGTCTTCCTGGCGACCGACCTGGACCGCGAGGGCGAGGCCATCGCCTGGCATGTCGCCGAGGCCATCGACCTTCCGGCCGAGAAGGCCCGGCGAGTCACGTTCAGCGAGATCACCGAGCCGGCGATCCGCGAGGCGTTCGCCCACCCGCGGCGCATCAACCTCGACCTCGTCGACGCGCAGCAGGCCCGGCGGGTCGTCGACCGGCTCGTCGGCTACACGCTGAGTCCGCTCCTCTGGAGGAAGGTCCGGTCCGGGTTGTCGGCCGGGCGCGTCCAGTCCGTCGCCGTTCGGCTGGTGGTCGACCGGGAGCGGGAGATCCGGGCGTTCGTCGCCCGGGAGTACTGGACGCTCCAGGCCTCGCTCCGGGCGGCCGACGGGACCGTCTTCACCGCCGACCTCGTCCGGATCGATGGCGCGAAGCCGAAGATCGGCGACGAAGGCGCGGCGCGGCTGCACGCGGAGGCCCTGCGCGCGGCCGCGCCCACGGTCCGCTCGGTGACCGTCAAGCGCTCGTCGCGCAACCCGGCTCCGCCGTTCACGACGTCCACCCTCCAGCAGGAGGCCAGTCGGAAGCTCGGGTTCAGCCCGAAGCGGACGATGTCGATCGCCCAGAGGCTCTACGAAGGCGTCGCGACCCCGGAGGGCCAGGTCGGGCTCATCACCTACATGCGGACGGACTCCGTCGCCCTGGCCGGTCAGGCGATGGGCGAGGCCCGCGAGACCATCCGCGCCCGCTTCGGGAACGCGTACGCGACGCCGCGCGGGCGCGCGTACCGCAACCGCTCCCGCAGCGCCCAGGAGGCCCACGAGGCGATCCGGCCCACCTCGTTCGCGCGCGACCCCGAGTCGCTCGGCCGCCATCTCGGCCGGGATGAGGCCCGCCTCTATCGCCTGATCTGGCAGCGCGCGATCGCCAGCCAGATGGCGGCCAAGGAGCTCGAGACCAGCACGATCGACCTGAGTGCGGGCCCGTACGACCTCCGGGCCTCCGCGACGCGCACCATCTTCGACGGCTTCAGTCGCGTCTACACGGAGGGTCGGGACGACGCCGCGGACGACGAGGCGGAGGGGACCTTGCCGGCGCTCCGCGAGGGCGACGGGACCGCGGTCGTCGATGTCGCCAGCGCCCAGCACTTCACCGAGCCGCCGCCGCGCTACACGGAGGCCACGCTGATCAAGGCGCTCGAGGAGAACGGGATCGGGCGGCCCTCGACCTACGCCGCGACGATCTCGACGATCGTCGATCGCGGCTACGTGAGCGTGAAGGAGCGCCGTCTGCAGCCCGAGCCCGTCGGCGAGATCGTGACCGACCTCCTGGTGGGCCACTTCGGCGACTTCGTGGATCTCGGGTTCACGGCGCGGATGGAGGAGGAGCTCGACGAGGTGGCCCAGGGCAAGCGGCGCTGGGTCCCGGTGGTGCGCGACTTCTACACGCCGTTCCGCTCCCTCGTCGACGCGAAGTCGAAGGAGCTGCGTCGGTCGGATTTCACGACCCGGCCGACCGACGAGCGGTGCTCCCAGGGCCACCCGATGGTCATCCGCCTCGGTCGCTACGGCGAGTTCCTGGCCTGCTCGACCTACCCGGAGCACAAGGAGACGCGCCCGCTGCCCGGATCGGAGGAGGCGATCGCCGCGGGTGGAGGCTCGAACGGCACGGGCGCGTCGACGACACCGCCGCTGCGCGGGGTCGGGCAGCCGTGCCCGACCTGCGGCGCCACCGAGGCCGGTGTGCTGGTCGCCAAGCGGGGCCGCTTCGGACCGTTCGTGGGCTGCTCCCGATACCCCGACTGCACATACATCCACAAGGACGGCCCGCCGCCGCCCGACCCGCTGCCCTTCGAGGTCGGCTGCCCGACCTGCCGCCAGGGGCACCTGGTGGCCCGCCGCGCGCGCCGGACCGGCTCGATCTTCTGGGGCTGCTCGCGCTATCCGCGGTGCCCGTTCACGACCTCGTGGGAACCCGTCGGTGCGGTCCATGACACGGACGACGGACCGATCGCCCGGACAGGGGAGGGGACCGGGCGCTGTCTGGCCTGCGGAGCGCCGGTGGACCTGGCTGCGGCCGGCCCGCCGCTCGTCGGCCGGCGCCTCGCGGGCGGCGACCCGGATCCGGCGGCGCTCGTCAAGGCGGGTCGCAGCGGTCGCGCTCGAGGCGGCCGAGCGGGAGGCGGATCCGGGAGCCGGTCGACCGGACGATCGTCCGGCGGGCGGTCGAGCCGGCGGTCGAGCCGCGCGGCGACACCCGACGCGTGAGCGGACGCCCGGCCGGCGTCCCAGTCCTCGAGCGGTTCCTCGACGCTCTGGCGGCCCGGGATGCCTCCGAGCACACGCGGCGCGCCTACCGGACGGCCGTCGGGGCGTACCTCGACT
This sequence comes from Chloroflexota bacterium, assembly GCA_047519685.1. Lineage (GTDB taxonomy): Bacteria > Chloroflexota > Limnocylindria > Limnocylindrales > CSP1-4 > JAPVSP01. The sequence continues at coordinate 2,346 of JAPVSP010000148.1, read as the reverse complement.
GGCTCTCGGCGCGGAGCGTCGACTGGCGGGCGCCGGCACGGGCGGACCTGCGCGCCTACCTCGCGTTCCTCGGCGAGGGCCATGCCAGGACCTCGGTGGCCCAGCGCCTCGCGGCCATCCGCTCGTTCCATCGCTGGACGACGCGTGCCGGCCTGGCGCCGGGCGACCCCTGGGGGGCGATCTCGACGCCCCGGCTGCCGCGACGCCTGCCGAGGGTGCTCGAGGTCGAGCAGATCGAGCGGCTCCTCGACGCTGTCGACGAGGAACTGGCCGGGGCGGGCGACGGGGCGCGCGGCGAGCTGGCGGCGATCCTCGCGCTCCGAGACCGTGCGATCGTCGAGGCGGCGTACGCGGCCGGACTCCGGATCAGCGAGCTGGCCGCGGCCGACCTCGGCTCGCTCGACCTCCGCCGGGGCGAGATCCGCGTCCTGGGGAAGGGCCGCAAGGAGCGCATCGGCCTCCTCGGGCGGCCGGCGAGGGGAGCGCTGGCGGACTACCTCGAGCATGGGCGCCCGGCCCTGCTGGCGCGCCGCAGCCGGGATGCGCGGGCCCCGCTCCCGGCTGAGGTGTTCCTGAACCATCGCGGGGAGCCGCTCGGCGTCCGCGGCCTGCGCATGCGCCTGGACGGCCTGCGACGCCTCGCCGGTCTCCCGCAGGGGGTCACCCCGCACACGCTCCGCCACTCGTTCGCGACACACCTCCTGGACGGCGGCGCTGACCTCCGCGTCGTCCAGGAGCTCCTGGGCCACGAGAGCCTGGCCACGACCCAGGTCTACACGCATGTCTCGCCCGGGCGCCTGCGGGCGGCCTACCAGGCGGCGCACCCGCGAGCCCACGACCGGGCCGAGACCGCCGAGTCACAGCCCGCCGGGCCCGATCCGGCGCACCCGCGCACGTGAGCGCGACCGGGCGGCCGGCGATGGGCCAGACGGCCGGCGCACTGGCGCGGGCCGGGGTCATCGTGTCCGCCGCGTTCCTCGCCTCGCGCGTCCTCGGCTACGTCCGGGTCACGGTCATCACGGCCGTGTTCGGTGCGACGCCCCAGCTCGATGCCTTCTTCGCGGCCTTCCGGATCCCGGACCTCATCTTCCAGCTCGTCGCGGCCGGCGCCCTCGGATCGGCGCTGGTCCCGGTCGTCGCCGCCCTCCTGGCGCACGGTCAGGAGCGCCGTGCCTGGCGGGTCGTCTCGACGGTCGCCAACCTGATGCTCGTCGCGCTGGTCGTGCTCGCGGTGCTGTTCGGCGTCGCGGCGCCGGCGGTCGTCCCGCTCATCACGCCGGGTTTCGACGCCGCCGGGACCGACCTGACGATCCAGCTCACCCGGATCATGCTCGTGGGCCCGGTCTTCCTGGCGCTGGGCGCCGTCGCGTCCAGCCTGCTCAACGGTGCCGACCGCTTCGCCGCGGCGGCGATCGCCCCCATCGTGTACAACCTGGCGATCATCATCGCGGCGCTCGTGCTCGGACCCTCGATGGGCGTCACGGCGCTGGCGATCGGGGTGGCCATCGGCTCGGTGGCCGGCCTCCTCGTCCAGCTGCCGGACATCCACCTGCGGACCGGCTATCGCTACGAGCCGCGCATCGACCTGAGCGATGAGACGGGTCGACGGGTCTTCGCCCTGATGGTCCCGCGGGCGATCGGCCTGGGTGCCGTGCAGATCACGTTCATCGTCAACACGACCCTTGCCTCCGGGCTGGGTGCTGGTGCGATCACCGCCTACCAGGTGGCGTTCACGATCCTCCAGCTGCCGCTCGGTCTCGTCGCCCAGCCACTCGGCGTCGTGCTCCTGCCGGCGATGTCGCGCGCCGTCGCGGTCGGCGACAGGCTCGACCTCGGCGTCCTGGTCGACCGGTCGCTGCGGCTGCTGGCCTACGCGATGATGCTCGTCACGGCCGTCGCGATCGTGCTCCGGAACGAGCTCGTGACGCTCCTCTTCGCCTACGGCCGGTTCGACCAGCACGCCGCGACCCAGACGGCCGACACGCTGCTCCTGTTCCTCGTGGGCCTGCCGGCCCACTCGCTCATCGCGGTCCAGGCCCGAGCGTTCTACGCCGGGCAGGACACCCGCACGCCGGTCGGCGCCGCCCTGCTGGCCGTCGCCATCAACGTCGTCGTCTCCGTCCTGACCGTGGGGACACTGGGTCTCCAGGGGCTCGCCCTCGGGATCGCGCTCGGGGCCTGGGCGGAGACGCTCATGCTGCTGGTCATCCTGGCCCGACGGGACCTCGGCGTCGACGTGCGCCGCGAGCTCTCGACCTGGCTCGTCCTCGCGCTCGGGGCGGCCCTCGCGGCCCTCGCGGCGTGGGCGACGATGGGCGGCCTCGAGGGGTTCCTCGGGCGATCCGT
>JAPVSP010000147.1:0-8604 GCA_047519685.1 Chloroflexota bacterium | reverse complement strand
CCAGCTGGTCGGCGTACCCCTCGTTCGTCCGGTACATGTCCGCCGGATCGCCGGTCGGCTGCTGCCCGGCCGCCAGCGAGTCGCCGAGCGACAGGTACCACATCACCGCGTGATCGCCGCTCTGACCCGGTGTCGCCAGCGCCGTCCCGGCGGCCGCGGCCACGAGCACCGTGGACAGGAGAATCGAGAACAGTCGCCGCATCGGGGGGCCTCCTCCGGACGCTCGAACCCACTCTCCCCCAGCGTGGAGGGTGGCTCACCGCGTGAGACGCGGACGTGCTCGCGGCGTTACAGGCGAGATGCGCCTTCGATCCGGCTGCCCACCAGGCCCCGGCCGGCGCCCCGGCGGAAGTCGGCGATCGCCATCGCCCGCCCGCCGGCCGGCCGAACGCGGACGAGTCGGAGCCGCCCGTCGACGGTCGCGAGCGCGAGGCCAGGCCCGTCCTCGATGAGCCGCCCGGGCTCGTCACCCCGACTCCCCTCCCCGACCGCGGCCTCGAGCACCGCGATCCGCTCGCTGGCGGTATCGAGGAAGGTGCCCGGCCAGGGCTGCAGCGCCCGGATCATGCGCTCGAGCTCGACCGCCGGCCGGCCCGGATCGAGCCGGCCGTCCTCCCGCCGGAACGGCCGGGTCAGCGTCGCGCCCGATCCGGCCTGCGGTCGCGCGGCCAGCTCCCCCCGGAGCCAGGCCGGCACCACCCGGGCGATCAGGTCGGCGCCGGCCCGGCCGGCCGCTGCCTCCAGCTCGGGCGCGGTCTCGGTCCCCCGGAGCGGCCAGCTCGAGGCCGCCACGACAGGCCCGGTGTCGAGGCCGGCGTCCATCCGGAAGGCCGTCACGCCCGCCACCGCGTCGCCGGCCAGGATCGTGGCGGGGATCGGCGTCGCTCCCCGGTGCCGCGGGAGCAGCGACGGATGGACGTTGAGGATGCCCAGGGGCGGCACCTCCAGGAGCGTCTCGGGGACGAGCTGGCCGTAGTCGGCCAGGACGCCCAGCATCGGGCCCAGGGCGCTGATCGCCGAGATGGCCTCGGGCGCCCGCACACGGACCGGCTGGAGCAGCGCCACCCGCAGGTCGCGGGCGCGTGCGGCGACCGGCGTCGGGGTGAGGACGGCACGCCGACCGACCGGCCGATCGGGCGCGGTCACGACCCCGACGACCCTGGCGTCGGGCAGATCGAGCAGCGCCTCCAGGATCGGCACCGCAAAGCCACCGGAGCCGAAGAACACGACGCGGGCCGGGAACGATCCGACCCGCACGGACGCGGCGGTCCCCTCGGCGCTCACGCCAGGGTGCTCGCCGCCTCCCGGACCTCCTCGTCCTCCGCCTCGCCCCCACCGACCGGGATGAGGTCGTCGAGCGAGTCCAGGTAGTCGATGTAGAGCTTGCCCTCGAGGTGGTCGAGCTCGTGCTGGAGCGCGCGACCCAGGAGCCCGGAGCCGGCGAGCTTGATCTTCCTCCCGAGCCGGTTCTGGGCGACGACCCAGACCCGCTCCCGGCGAGTGACGTACGCGACGTAGCCGGGGATCGACAGACAGCCCTCGAGGTCGCGGTCGTCGCCGACGACTCGGACGATCCGTGGGTTGACCAGCTCATGGAGCTGGCCCTCGACCTCGATGACGCAGGCCTGGAGCGCCTCACCCAGCTGCGGCGCGGCAAGCCCGACACCTGGCGCGTGGCGCATCGTCTCGGTCAGGTCGTCGAGCAGCTCGTGCAGGTACTTGCCGAAGCTGTCGACCGGCCGGCCTTTCAGGCGCAGCCGCTGATCGCCGAGGAGGACGATGGGGCGGACGCTCATGCGCCCGAGTATCGCCGAGGGTCGGCGCCGGGCCGGCCCCCGGAGCGGCAGCGGGGCCCGACCTACGCCCCGTTGTCCTCCTCGCCCGACGGCGCGGGCTCGGCGGGCGCCGCGGGCTCGGCCCCGGCCGCGCCGGCGGGCGGCAGGTCGCGCTTGAGCTCCTCCGCCAGCTGCCGCGACCGCTCGGCGAGCCTGATCCCGGCCGTCTCCGTCGCGTCGGCCGCCTTGTGGGCGATCGGGCCGGCCTTCTCGCCGGCCGCGGCGGCCAGCTCAGCGGCCTTCGCGCCGATCTGGCGGACGGTCGGGGCTGCCTGCGTGGCAAGCTCGTCGATCATCCGCTGGAGCTGGCTCAGCCATTCCCGTCCGGCGGGTCGGCCCTCGGATCGCGCCTCCTCGGCGCCGGTGCCCGAGGTCGTGTCGGCGCCGGTCCACTCGTAGGTCTCGTCGGCGGCGCCTGGGGCGGCGGCCGGCTCCTCGGCCGGCGGCTGGGTCGATTCGGTCATCGTGCGTCCTCCGTATCGCGGGCTCGCCGACATTGTCGTCGGGAACGCCAGGCCGGGCTACCGCCGAACGGCCCCCGCAGGGCGGCGATCCGTGCCGCCGGCGACGTCATAGGAGCGATTCGGGATCGACGTCGACCGACCAGGGCGCCTCGACGCCGCCCCCGAGCAGCGCGACCGGATCGTCGCCGCGCAGGATGACGTTGAACCGCCAGCGCTCGGCACGCCGGGCGATGAAGGCCGGTGCCGGCCCGGCGACCGTCACCCGCGCCCCGCGCTCCTCCGCCAGGGTGCGCAGCCGATCGGCTCGCTCGGCCGCGGTCCGCTCCGCGACCGCGCGATCGGACATCGCCACCGTCAGCTTCACCAGCCGGCCGAAGGGCGGCGACCCGAAGCGGCGGCGAAGCTCGAGCTCGGCATCGTAGAAGGCATCCGCGTCACCGGTCACCACGGCCTGGATGGCCGGATGCCCTGGCTGGTACGTCTGGACGATCGCCAGGCCCGGCTCCGCTCCGCGTCCGGCACGTCCGACGGCCTGGGCGAGCAGCTGGTAGGTCCGCTCGGCTGCCCGCTCGTCGGGCAGGTTCAGGGCGACGTCCGCCGAGACGATACCGACGAGCGTGACCTGTGGGATGTCGAGCCCCTTCGCCACCAGGCTCGTGCCGACGAGGACGTCGAGGCGGCCCTCGGCGAAGGCATCGACGACCCGCTCGGCGGCGCCACGCCGCTCCACGACATCGCGATCGAGCCGCCCGACGCGCAGGCGAGGGAAGCGCTCGCGGACCTCGCGCTCGACGCGCTCGGTCCCGCCGCCCAGGTAGCGGATGCGGGCGGACCCACACGCCGGGCAGCGCGTGGCCAGCGGCGTCGCGGTGCCGCAGTGGTGGCAGCGCAGCGTGTAGCCGGCCTGGTGGAAGACGAGCGGCCGGCCACACTCGGGACACGCCTGGACATGGCCGCAGTCGCGGCACAGCACGACGGAGGCGCTGCCGCGGCGATTGATCACGAGGATCGCCCGCTCGTCCGCGCCCGTGTCCAGGCCCGCCAGGGCCTCGGCGAGCCGGGCCGAGATGAGGCCGCGATTACCGGCGGCGAGCTCGGCCCGCAGGTCGACGAGCTCGACGGCAGGCGGCCGGCCGGACGGGCGAGCGGGCAGCTGGATCCGGCGGTACCGCCCCGCCCGCACCGCCCCCACGGTGTCGACCGCGGGCGTGGCGCTGCCGAGCACGACCGCGGATCCGGCGAGCTCGCCCAGCCGGATGGCCACGTCGCGGGCCTGGAGGCGCGGCGTCCGGTCGCTCTTGTAGGCGGCCTCGTGCTCCTCGTCGACCACGATGAGCCCCACGTCCGGCAGAGGCGCCAGGACGGCCATCCGCGTCCCGACGACGACGTCGGCCTCGCCGCCCCGGATCCGCCGCCACTCGTCGGCTCTCTCGCCCGCCCCGAGGCCCGAGTGGAGCAGGGCCACGTCGGCCGAGAGATCGGCCCGGAGCCGGTCCACCAGCGGGATCGCGAGGGCGATCTCCGGGACCAGGACCAGGGCGGGACGGCCGGCCTCCAACGACGTCGCGATCGCCTCGACGTAGACGGCCGTCTTGCCGCCACCCGTCACGCCGTCGAGCAGGATCGGCGTCGGGTCCCGGGCCTCGATCGCCGCGCGGACGGCGGCGAGCGCCCGCGTCTGGGGCTCGGTCAGATCCGAGCCCGGCGGCCGGCCGCCGCGGCGACCCGGCGGTCGTCGCTCGAGCGGGCGCCGCTCGCGCTCCCGCACCTGCACCGAGGCCAGACCCCGACGCACCAGCCCCGCGAGGGCCGCCGTGCCGTGCCGCCCGGCCAGCTCGGCCGCCGCGAGGCCCTCCGGTGGCCCGGCTGCCAGCTCCCGAAGCACATCCCGTTGCCGCGGGCCGAGGGGCCGACCGCCCGGCTTCTCGCCGCGTCCCAGGGCGCCGGCCGCCACCCGACCCTCGTTCGTCGCCGTGAGCCAGCGGACGTAGCGAGGCCCCGCGGCCGCCGCGCCGAGCGTCCAGTCGAGCGCGACGAGTCGCCGGTCGACGAGTCGCCGGAGCCGGCGCAGGAGGCTCGGTCGGCCCTCGGGGGCCGGCAGGTCGCGGATCCGCCGCGGACCGTCCGCCAGCGCCTCGAGCAGCGCCGCGTCGGCCGGGTCGAGCGTCGCGGCCGGCCCCGGCGCCGCGGCGACCGCCGGGGTCCGTTCGGCCAGCAGCTCGAGCCGCTCGAGGAGCCCCGGCGGCAGCATCGCCCGGATGGTGACCGCGGGTGGCGCCAGGTAGTGCTCGCCGACCCAGCGAGCGAGCCGGAGCGCGAGCTCCGGCAGGAGCGGACCATCGGCCCGGACCCGCTCCCGGACTGGCTTGGTGGCGACCCCCGGCGGGGCCTCCGCGTCGCCGAGGACGATCGCCAGGGCTTGTCGCCGGGCGAATTCCACGAGGACCGCCTCACCTGGCACGACGTCCGCCAGCTCCGGCGGGAGATGGTACGTGTAGGGGCGGGCGCCGGCGGGACCCGGGGCATCGATGGCGACCGACACGAGCCTGGCCGCGTCGGCGGCCCGCGGCCCGTCCTCGAACGGCAGCGCCGCCTGTGCGCCGCCCGTCCCGCCCGCCACGGATCCCATGGCTCAGACGCGGACGCGGCGCGTCGGCGACTTGGTCTTCTCGGCCGTGATGATCTCGTCGATCCGGGCGGCGGTTCGCTCCACCTGGCCGGTCTCGTTCACCACGACGTAGTCGTAGTCGCCCTGCCGGGCCAGCTCGATCGCCGCGTTGCGCTGCCGGACCTCGAGCTCGTCGGCCGTCTCCGTGGCCCGGGCGCGCAGGCGCTCGAAGAGCGCCTCGAGGGAGGGCGGGACGATGAAGATGAGCAGCGCGTCGGGCACACGCTCCTTCACCGCCTGGGCGCCCTGGACGTCGATCTTGAGGATGACGTCGTGCCCCTCCACGAGGGCCCGCCGGACGTCGTCGCGCGGCGTGCCGTACCAGTTCCCGTGCACCCTGGCCGACTCGAGCAGACCACCGCTGGCGCGCAGCGCGCGGAACGCTTCCTGGCTGAGGAACTGGTAGCTCGAGCCGTCGGTCTCGCCCGGCCGTCGTGCGCGCGTCGTGCAGGTCACGACGTAGTGGTAGTCCGGCTGCCGGGGCCGCCGGCGCAGCGCATCGATGATCGTGTCCTTGCCGACGCCCGACGGCCCCGAGATGATCGCCAGCACGGCCCCCGGAGCCCCGCGCACGGTCCCACCGTCGGGTGCCGCGGGGATCGGCGTCCGGCGGGTCACCGGGCCGTCGCCCCGCCCCGAGGCTCGCCCGCCGTCGCCTGGCGGAGGCGATCGAGGACGATCTCCAGTTCGGCCGGGAGCGGGGCGGTGACCCGGACGAGTCGTCCGTCGGACGGCGCCGTCAGCTCGAGCCGCCACGCGTGGAGGAACAGCCGCCCGAGGCCCTCCGGTCCCCGACGCGAGGTCCCGGTCCCGTAGACGCGGTCGCCGGCGACCGGATGGCCGATCGCATCGAGATGGATGCGGATCTGGTGGGTCCGACCGGTGACGAGGTCGAGCTCGAGCAGGGTCCAGCCCGTGAACCGCTCGCGGACCCGATAGCCGGTCACGGAGGAGCGGCCATCGGGGACCACCGCGAACCGCTGCCGGTCCCGAGGGTCGCGACCGATGGGAGCCTCGATCCGCCCGACGGCCGCGGCGACGCTCCCGTGCACCAGCGCCAGGTACGTCTTCTTCACCCGCCGGGCCTTGAGCTGCGCCATGAGGCTCGACTGGGCGGCATCGTTCTTGGCGACCATGAGCAGCCCGCTCGTGTCCCGGTCGAGCCGGTGGACGATGCCGGGCCGCTGCACGCCGGCGATCCCTCCGTAGGCCGTGCCGCGGGCGAGGAGCGCGTTGACGAGGGTCCCGGACCAGTGGCCGGGCGACGGATGGACGACGAGGCCGGCGGGCTTGTCGATGACCAGCAGGTCATCGTCCTCGTAGACGACTCGAAGCTCGATCCCGGGATCGGGAGCGAGGTGCTCGGCGGGCGACGGCGGCGGGACGTCCAGCTCGACCCGGTCCCCGGGCCCGAGGACCGCGTTCGCCCGCAGCGCTCGGCCATCGATGGTGAGCCGGCCGTCCGCGATGAGCCGCTGGACGTAGCTCCGCGAGAGTCCGGTGAGGTCGGCGACGAAGCGGTCGGCCCGGCGCCGGCCACCGCCCTCCGGTACCACGAGCGACCGATGCTCGCCCCCGATGGGCCGGGCCGCCGCCTCCGTCATGGCAGGCGCGCCTCGTCGCCGTCCGCCTTCGGGCGCCCGCCGAGCGCGCTGGCGAGACCCGGGAGGAGCGCCAGGAGGACCAGCAGCACGATCGCCGTGCTGATCGCGGCGTCGGCGACGTTGTACGTGTACCAGCGCAGGTCCCCGACCCCCATGTCGACGAAATCGACGACGTAGCCCAGGCGGATGCGGTCGATGAAGTTGCCGACGGCGCCACCGAGCAACAGCCCGAGGGCCAGGGAGGCGAGGAGGCCGCCGCCAGCCTGCGACTCGTAGGCGACGATCAGCCCCATGACGGCGAGCGAGACGGCGGCGAAGACCACGGCGTTGCCCTGGAAGAGGCCGAAGAGCCCGCCCGTGTTGTGGGTCATGATCAGCCGCAGGTACGGCCCGAGCAGCTCGGTCGAGCCGCCTTCCGCGACGTTGGCGACGACCCAGGCCTTGGTGAGCTGGTCGAGCGCGACGACGGCGACGGCGAGCCCCGCGAAGAGGGGCCAGCGGGCCTGCCCGTCGCCCGGCCGGCCGTCCACGTCAGGCATCGGCCGGCCGTCGCCGCAGGCCGATCCCGACCTGCCCGGCGTCGAGCTGGACCGCCCCTCGGAACGCACCGTCCGGGGCGGCCCCGGCCTGGAGCTCCTCCGCCAGCGTCTCCGCCGCGACGCTCCCGAGGTATGGCCGCAGCGACGGTGGGATCGGGTCCAGCCACAGGTCGATCCGATCGGCCAGCTCCAGCTCCGCGTCGCGACGCAGGTCCTGGATCGCTCGCTGCAGCTCGCGGGCGTCGCCCTCGGCCCGCAGCTCGGGCGTCAGCCGGGTATCGATGACGGCGACGAGACCGTCGTCGTGGGCGACCGCCGTGCCGGGCCTGGGCGTCGCGAGGACCTCCACCTCGTCGGAGGCGAGCGTCACGCCAGCCAGCGTCACCGACCCGTCGGGGCCGATCTCGAACTCGCCCGCCCTGGCCGCGGCCATCACGGCCGGGATCGCCGGACCGAGCCTCGGGCCGATCCTGGGCAGGAGCGGCTTCACGCGCCGGTCCACGAGGTCGGATCCGTCGCCGATCAGCTCGATCGACTTCACGTTGACCTCGTCCGCGACCAGGTCGAGGAGGGCGTCGATCTCGTGGAGGTCGCCGCCGGGCAGGGCGAGCCAGAGGCGCGCGAGCGGCTGGCGGGTCTTGAGGCCCGCCGTCCCGCGAAGCGTCCGGACCAGCTCGACGGCTCGGCGGGCGGTCGCCATCGCCACCTCGAGCCGCTCGTCGCGCTCGGCGGCCAGCTCGGCGGTCGGCCAGCGGGTCAGGTGGACGCTGTCCGGGCGCTCGGGGTCGACGGCCGCGACCAGCTCCTGGTACATGGACTCGGTCAGGAACGGGAGGATCGGCGCCAGGACCCGGACGACCGACACGAGCGCCGCGTGAAGCGTGGCGAACGCCGACGCCCGGTCGGCGCCGGCGGTGGGACGTGAGAAGCGCTTCCGCGATCGCCGCAGGTACCAGGTCGAGAGGTCGTCGATGAACGTCGAGATCGAGGCCGACGCCCGGAGGGCGTCGGAGTCCCGCAGCCGGTCCTCGACGGCCGCGGCCAGCCCGGCCGCCCGGGAAAGGATCCAGCGATCCAGCGGGGGCCGCTCGGCGACGGGCGGAGCCGGGTCCGCGGGTGTCCAGCCGGCCAGCCGGGCATAGGTGGCGAAGAAGGCGTGGACGTTCCACAGGACGAGGAGCTCCCGGCGGGCCTCGTCTGCCGCGTGCCACCCGAACAGGATGTTCTCCTCCGGTCGGGCCTTCGCGAACATCCAGCGCATGACGTCGACGCCCATCCGGTCGGCCGCCTCGTCGAATTCGATCGCGTTCCCCCAGCTCTTGTGCATCGGCCGGCCGTCCTCGCCGAACAGGAGGGCGTAGCCGAAGATCGCTTTGAACGGCGGCTCGCGGCGCAGGACCGTCGACATCGCGAGCATCGCGTAGAACCAGTTCCGGAACTGGCCCGGGAAGCTCTCGGTGATGAAGTCGGCCGGGAACCAGCGCGCCCAGTACT
>JAPVSP010000146.1:0-3143 GCA_047519685.1 Chloroflexota bacterium | reverse complement strand
GGGCTACGTGCGGCCGGTCTTCTGGGGCGCGGCGGGCGGCGCGAACAGCCAGGTCTCGGGCATGCCGTTCGGACCGAGCGACCCGAGACTCTGCCCGTTGAGGGTGAAGAACGTCACGCCGGAGTTGCCGGTCCGGACCTCCACCGATGTCTGGCCACTGAACGTGAGCGTCTTGCCGTCGCCCTCCACCTGGCCGGCGGCGCCGATCGTGTCGTCCAGCTTGCCGTCGACCCAGACCTTCAGCCAGGCTCGACCGCCCTTGATCGAGACGACCAGGTTGATCCCGCTGTAGCTGACGGTCACCGTCCGGGTGATCGACACCGTCTTGCCTTCGGCCGAGGCGGCCGTGACCGTGATCGACCAGCGACCCGCGGTCAGCTCGAGCGGCGCGTTGTAGGTCCCGTCGTCCGCCGGCTGGACCGTCTGGGGCTCGACGCCCGGTCCCTCCGAGGGACTCGGGCCGGGCGAGGCTCCGGTGCCCGGAGAGGGGCTCGGTGCCGGGCTGGGCCGCGGTGTCGGGCGTGGCGTGGGCGTGGGGCTCGGGACGGGCGTCGGGCTCGCGCCGGGGGCCGGCTGGCTCGGCGGCAGGCCGAGGTACGTCGCCGCCACGGTGATCGTCTTCGCGTTCGTCGCGTGGCCGCTGACCGGGATGGCCCCATTCTGGTACGTCGCCCCGTCCGCGGGCGAGTCGACGGTCAAGGTGGGCGCCTCGATGACGAGGAACGGCACCGTGATCACTCGCTGGACCGGCGCATCGGCGTGCTTGCCGGTATCCGGGTCCTTGGCCGTGATCTGGAAGTCGTTCTTGCCGCGCTGGAGGTCGACGGTCGCACGCCAGGTCCCGTCCGGCCCGGCCGTGACCTGGTAGGGCTGATCGCGCCCGGGCGTGTCGATCTCGATCGTCGCCCCCGGCGTCGACGTCCCGACGAGGGTGTACTGGGTCCGGCTGTCGTCGACCTCCAGCAGGGCCGTTGCCGGGTCCGTCACGGCGATCGTCGGCGGCTTCGCGAACCTGAGGAGCTGGACTCCCAGGTACGCGACGAACGCGAGGACCGCGACGGTCAGGAGGGCCGCGACGACGACGCCCGGCGAGAACGTGAGGCCCTGGCGCGGCGCGTTGATCGGCCGCGGGACCGAGATCGCCGGCGGCGGGGCGGCCGCCTCGCCGCGCTCGTCGCGCCACTGGCCGAGGATCTCCTCGGGGTCCAGCCCGAGATACATGGCGTAGTTCCGAAGGAAGCCCTTCGTGTAGACGGCGCCGGGGAGCTCCTTGTAGTCGCCCCGCTCGAGCGCCGCCAGGTAGCGGGCGCGGATCTTCGTGTCGCGCTCCGCCCGGTAGAGGTCGACACCCTTCCGCTCGCGGGCGGCCAGGAGGCGCTCCGGGAGGCTCGGGCCGACCTCACCCTCGGCCGCGGCCCGGCCACGCGCCCCAGCCACCGGGCGAACGCCGCTGGTGCGGGCCTCGTCGGCGATCGGTCGGGCGTGGTGTCGGGTCGTCATGGCTCGTCGTCGTCGAACGGGTCGCCATGCCCGGCCACCGGGCCGGTCTCCCGACGGAGCACCTGGCGCGCGTTCGAGCCGTCGAACGGCCCCACGTACCCGCGGGCCTCCAGCTGGTCGACGATGCGGGCCGCCCGTGCGTAGCCGATCCGCAGCCGCCGCTGGAGGAGCGACGCCGAGGCACGATCGTACTCCCGGATGACGCCGACGGCATCCATGAGCAGGCGGTCGGCGTCGTCGTCGGCCGGCTCCTCGGGGGCGCCGCCCTCCGACTCATCGGTCGCGACGATGCCCAGGTCGTAGTGGTGATCCCAGGATCGCCAGAACTCCGTGACCTGCCGGATCTCGCGGTCGGACACGAACACGCCCTGGAGCCGGATCGGCTTCGGCATGTCCGCCGGCTGGAAGAGCATGTCCCCGCGGCCGATGAGGTCCTCGGCGCCGGGCGCGTCGAGGATCGTTCGCGAGTCGATCTGCGAGGCCATCGCGAACGCGATCCGCGACGGGAAGTTGGCCTTGATGAGGCCGGTCACGACATTGACCGACGGGCGCTGAGTGGCCAGGACGAGGTGGATCCCGGTGGCGCGGGCCTTCTGGGCGAGCCGGACGACCGGGTCCTCGACGTTCTTGCCCTCGCGCATGATGAGGTCGGCCAGCTCGTCGACGATGATCACGATGTAGGGCAGCCGGTCGGCCGGATCGGCGCGTCCCTCGTTGAACGCGGCGATGTTCCGCGCGGTCGCGCCGGCAAAGCGGCGGTAGCGGCTCTCCATCTCGGCGACGGCCCACTTGAGCGCCGCCTTCGCCTTGTCCGGCTCGGTGATGACCGGCACGAGCAGGTGGGGCAGCTCGTTGTACGAGGCCAGCTCGACCCGCTTGAGGTCCATGAGGATCATCCGCACGTCGTCGGGCGTGGCATTCATCAGCAGGCTCGTGATGAGCGCGTTGACCATGACGCTCTTGCCGGAACCCGTCGCGCCGGCGATGAGGAGGTGGGGCATCTTCGCGAGGTCCGTCGCCCGGGCGTGTCCCGCGACGTCGCGGCCGAGCGCGAACGTCAGGCGGGAGCCCGAGCGCATGTCGACCTCTTCGAGGATCCGCCGCAGCGCCACGATGTTGAAGTCGGTGTTGGGGATCTCGACGCCGACGACGGTCTTGCCAGGGATGGGCGCCTCGATCCGGATCGTCCTGGCGGCGAGCGCCATGGCCAGGTCGTCCGCGAGGCCCTCGATCCGCGAGACCTTGACCGAGGGGTCGGGCTCGATCTCGTACTGGGTGACGACCGGACCGGCGTTCCAGCGCACGACGCGGGATGGGATGTTGAAGCTGGCCAGCTTGTTGACGATGATCGCGGCGTTCCGCCCGTGGTCCATCGTCGCCCCGCCGTTCCGCTGCAGGACGTCGTCGAGGAGCGTCAGCGGGGGCGACGCGTAGGGTGGCTCGTCGTTCGCCGGCGTGGCGTCGCTGACCTCGGTCACATCATCCGGGTCGCGGGGCGCAGGCGCTCGCTCGCCGGTCGCCACGGCCCTCGCCGCCTGCGCCGCCGCCTCGTCCCGGCCATCGCCGCCGGCCGCGATCGGCGGGGCGAAGGTCGCCGAGACCGGCGCGCTCGACGGCAGCGGCACCGGGATGCTCGGCCGGTC
>JAPVSP010000145.1:0-1735 GCA_047519685.1 Chloroflexota bacterium | reverse complement strand
CTCTACGCCGAGGGAGGGCCGAGGGACGCCTGCCTCCGCCGGGGCCCGCTCCTCGACGAGGGGCCGCCGGGGACGACCCATGGGTCCCAGCCGGCCACCCCGGTCCATCCATCCGCACGCCGACCAGCCATCGACCCATCCCATGCGACGCCTCCATCTCTACTGGCCTCATCTTCCCCTCCGGCTCGCCCGAGCCCGCTGGACGACCCCGTTCGCCGGCCCGGCCTCGGACGAGCCCGCCGGCTCCGGCTCCTTCCCGGCCGGCCCGATCGTCCTCGGCGGCCAGCCCTGGACGGCCGGGACGGTCCTCGACGCGGATCCGGCCGCCCGTTCGCTGGGTGTCCGCCGGGGGATGCCGCTCGGGACGGCCCACCGGCTCGCGCCGGAGGCGACGTTCCTCGACCCGTCGCCGGAGGCTGACGCCGCCGCCGTCGAGGCCGCGTTCGAGCGGCTCGCCGCGTACAGCCCGGGGCTCGCCGGGACCGCGGATCCAGCCGACCCGGCCTTCGGGCTGCTCGAGGTCCAGGCCGACGGCCTCGATCGCCTCTGGGGCGACGACCGGCAGCTCGTCGGGCGTCTCGTCGCCGCGCTCGCGGACGTCCTGCCCGGACCGCCCCGTCCCGGCCTCGCCGGGACACGCTTCGCCGCGACGGTCGCGGCGGCCCGGGCGATCCCACCGGAGCCCATCGTCGTCCCGACCGGCGGCGAGCGGGCGTTCCTCGCCCCGCTCCCGGCGGACCTCCTGACCCCCGATCCAGAGGTCCGCGCTCGCCTGACGCGGTTCGGCCTGCGCCGGATCGAGGCGGTCGCCGGGCTCCCGCGCTCGGCCCTCATCGCGCGCTTCGGCCCCGAGGGCGAGCGGATCCACGCCCGGGCGAACGGGGAGGAGATCGAGCCGTTCCGGCCGCGTCGCACCCCCGAGCGGCTCGCCCTGGCCCTGCCGATCGAGCCGGCGGTCGACGAGCTCGAGCCGCTCCGCTTCGTCCTGCGCCGGCTCGCCGCGGCACTCGCCGACCAGCTGCTCGCGCGCGGTGCGGCGGCCGACCGGGTCCGGGTCAGGCTGGCCCTCGAGCGCGGTCTCGTCCATGGTGCGCCGGCCGAGATGGCCCTCGAGCAGCGATTCCCGGAGCCCACCGCCGACGCCGAGGCGGTCGAGAGGCTCGTCCTCGCGCGGCTCGAGCGGCAGCCCCCGCCAGCGCCCGTCGAGCGGCTCGAGCTGGAGCTCGCGGGCGTGGCCCCGGCGGCCGGCCAGCAACTCCCGCTCTTCGTCCCGCAGGCCGCCCGCGACGCCCGGCTCGGCTGGCAGCTCGTCCGGCTCGCGCTGGCGTTCGGCGAGGACCGGCTCCTGCGCCCCGAGCTGGTCGATCCGGAGGCGCCCCTGCCCGAGGCGCGGGTCCGCTGGCGCCCGGCCGCCCCGACGGAGGTCGCGTCATGACCCGGCTCCTCCGCGAGCACCCGCCGATCGAGGTGGAGCTCGACGAGGCGGGCCGGATCGTGGCGTTCCGGTGGGCCGGTCGGCGCGAGCCGGTCGAGGTGTGCAACCGCTGGCGGGTCGAGGAGGGCTGGTGGCGCCAGCCGATCGCCCGCGAGTACTTCAAGGTCGTCGGATCGCGCTGGCTCGCGCTCGTCTACCTCGACCGGACCGACGGGACGTGGCACCTCGAGCGGCTCTACGACTGAGCCGACCGGATCGGCGGTCCGGCAGGCCGCGCTCAGTGGGGGGCGGGCCCGATGG
>JAPVSP010000144.1:0-9987 GCA_047519685.1 Chloroflexota bacterium | reverse complement strand
GGGCTATCGGTCGTACATGGTCCGCGTCTGGCTCCGCGACGGCGCACGCGAGGCCATCGTGCGCGTGCTGGTCGAGGAGGTCCAGACGGGGCGGCAGGTCGAGCTCCGCGGCGAGCGCGCCCGGGAGCTGGCGGCCGGCATCTCGGCCGCCCTCGACTCCGCCGGGGGGTCACGTCCGCCTCGCGAGGAGGGTGAGCCGCGCGCCCATGAGGAACGCTCCGGGAACGGCCGGGGTGCGACGCTCTTCGTCGAGTCGGACGCCGGGGAGAGCGTCCCGGAAGGTGATGGGAGGTAGCAAGATGCGTCGCATCGTGGCGTTGGTGCCTGGTCTGGTCCTGGCCAGCCTGTTGATCGCGCCGGCCACGGCGGTCGCCGCCCCGCGGTCCGTGACGTTCCACGGCACGTTCGACGGGGGACAGGGCTGGTGGAGCACCGCGCCCTGGTCGGATCCGGTCATCGCGCTGCCGCTCGCCGGTGACTGGAACCTCAACATCAACATGAACCTGGCGCCCGACGAGGGGCGGGCCAAGGCCGTCGTCGTCGTCCGCTACCCGGAGGGTGGCCTTCACGCCCTGTGGACCCCGAGCGCTGTGACACTCGAGCCGCTGACCACCGAGAGCCCGTTGAGCGCGCTCATCCCCGAGCTGGACGGCGCGGTCAATGCTCCGGCGGACGGCATCTACATCTACCAGGCCCGCCTGACGTTCATGGACGCCACGATGGTCTTCTACTACAACGACGACACGAAGGCCTTCTTCTACGCGGCGATGAACGGCGTCGCCTACACCTGTCCGGCGCCGTCGCCTGACGTGGTGTTCTGCTTCGATCGCCTCCAGGTGTCTGGGACGGGGGGTCGCTGACACCTCATCGCCGGCGGTCTGGAACGCGGGGCCCAGACGGCCCCGCGTCTCCATGTCCGGGCAGCTCCGGCCGCGGCCGGGACCGCGCCGCGCGACGGAGGGGTCGGCCGACCGGACGGCGCCGCCTCAGCCGCCGCTGAGCGGCCGGAGGATCCAGGACCAGCGATACATCCTTGGCCCGACGAGATAGGCCGGCAGGGTGTCGGGCCCGCAGCTCGCGGTCCCCAGCCCCCGATGGGCCGCGTCGACGTGGACGACCGTCTCCGGTCGTCGAACGAGCTCCTCGTGGTGGGTCGCGCTCGCCAGGTCGGCCGCCCGGTAGTGCGACAGGGAGACCTGGCGGGGCGCGTCGAGCTCGAGGCGCAGGCCGCGGCCGCGCTCGTCCGTCAGGCGGACCCAGCGCACGTCCGCACGGCCTCCGTTCTCCTGAGGACGGATGTAGGGGACGTGCAGGTCGTCGACCGTCGAGCGCCAGCGGCCGACGATCCCGGCCCGTCGCCGGTCCGGGTAGGTCTCGTGGGGGCCTGTCCCGAACCACTCCACCTGCTCCAGCCCCGGGACGACCTCGAAGACCGTGCCGACCCGAGCGAGGTCGGTCAGCTCCGTGGGGATGACGGCCTCCTCCTCGATGCGGATCGCTCCGTCGCCCAGGCCGGTCGACGTCTGGAGATGCGGGACCACGATCCCCGACCCCGTCCGGTACTCGCTCCGCACGATCGTCGCGGGACCGAGCCGTTCGACGGAGGCGACCCGCCGCTCGAGCCGCTCCAGCCCCCAGGCCGCCCACCGCGCGGCCATCCCACCGATCCGGTCGTTGTCCGTCGGCGCCCGCCACAGCGCGAGGGTCGGTGCGGCCGCGAGAAGCTCGTGGACGAGGCGACCAGCGCCGTCGACGACGGCCGCGCCGCCGGCAGCGGCCCGTTCGTCCGGCTGCATCGGGGAGCCCTCCGACCAGAGGGCCAGCTGCAGAGCGCAGACCTCGGAACCTTCCGACGCCCACGACTCCGGCCTCGCCGTGCGGAACCGGAGCGTGAGCCACGCCTCGCGCCCCACGCGAGGATCGGGCGCGACCCAGTCCGGCAGCTCGATCGAGGCCCGCTCGCCCGGCCCCAGTGGCGGGAGCGCGACCTCGGCCTCGCGCACGACCTCGCCGTCGATCGCCAGCTCGTACCGGGCCCGCAGCCAGGTCAGGTCGCGGAAGTGGCGGCGGTTCTCGAGTCCGAGTCGGCCCGCCCGCAGGTCGGCCGGATCGGCGGCGATCCGGACCGGGGCCGCGACGCGGCGGTGCTCCCAGAGGGCCGGCTTGGGCGTCCGGTCGGGGAAGACGAGCCCGTCGAGACAGAAGTTGCTGTCGTTGGGGACGTCGCCGAAATCACCGCCATAGGCCCAGCGGCGTCCACCGCCGGGCAGCTCCTGGACGAGGCCGTGGTCGAACCACTCCCAGATGAACCCGCCCTGCAGGCCCGGCGTGCTGTCGATCGCGTCCCAGTACTCGGCGAGCGTCCCGTTGCTGTTGCCCATCGCGTGCGAGTACTCGCACATCACCAGCGGATGGCGTTGCCGCCCGCTGGTCGCATGGGTGACGATCGCCTCGATCGACGGGTACATCGGCGGGGTCAGGTCGCTGACCGTCTGGTCGCTCGACCAGTCCCAGCGGATCGCGCCTTCGTAGTGGAGCGGGCGGGACGGGTCGTACGAGCGGACCCAGCCGGCGGCCGCATCGTGATTGACCCCGTAGCCCGACTCGTTGCCCATCGACCAGAGGATGACCGAGGGGTGGTTCTTGTCCCGGCGGACCATCCGTGCGACTCGCTCGACCCAGGCGCTCAGGTAGCGAGGGTCATCGCAGAGGCTGTCGATGAAGGCGTGCGACTCGATGTCGGCTTCGGAGATCACGTACAGGCCGAGCTCGTCGGTGAGATCGAGGAACGCCGGATCGTTCGGGTAGTGCGACGTCCGCACCGCGTCGAAGCCGAAGCGCTTCATCAGGACCAGGTCGGCGCGCATGTCATCGACCGTCACCGTTCGGCCGGTCAGCTGGTCGAAGTCGTGGCGGTTCACGCCGTGCAGGAGCACCCGACGGCCGTTGACGAGAAGGTCGAGCCCGGCGACCTGGACCCGCCGGAAGCCGACCCGCAGCGCCGCCGTCTCTGCGATCTCGCCCAAGGGGGCCAGGAGGGTCACGGTCAGCCGGTACAGGTTCGGCTCCTCCGCCGACCAGGGCGACACGGCCGGGACGTCGACGCGGAACCGCACCCGACCGTCCGGGGGCGGAGAGAGCAGGGCGAGGAGCGCCGGCCATTCGACCGACGCCTCACGCTCGGAGAGGGGCCCGCCCGAGACACCTCGATCGACGACATCCATCCGATGTCGGCTCACCGTCGGCTGCGCCGTGTGGTCGCTGACCGGCACCTCGCCGAGCAGGGGCTCGGCGAGACCCTCGAGGCGGGCCTCCACGACCCAGCCGGGGTGCGGTGCGACCCGCGCGAACCCGACCTCGACCTGCAGGTCGAGCGTGCCGGTCGAGCCGTCCTCGGCCAGGCCGCCGATCGCCCGGATGTCGGCGAGGTGGACCGCGCCGGTCGCGTAGAGGAAGACCGGGCGCGTGATCCCCCCGTGCCACCACTGGTCCTGGTCCTCGATGTAGCTGGCGTCCGACCACTTGATGACACGCAGACGGAGCGTGTTGGTCCCCGGTCGGACGTGATCGGTGATGTCGAACTCGGCCGCCAGGTGCGAGTCCTTGCTCAGGCCGACCTCCCGGTCGTTGAGCGTCACGATGAGGACGCTCTCGGCCGCCCCCACGTGGAGGATGACCCGCCGATCGCGCCAGGCGTCGGGCAGCTCGAACGACCGCTCGTAGAGGCCGGTCGGGTCCTCCGCCGGGACGGTCGGCGGCTGGCGATCGAACGGCATCACGACGTTCGTGTAGTGCGGATGGTCGCCTGCGCCCTGCATCGTCCAGGCGCCCGGAACGACGATCTCGCCCCAGCGGTCGGTCGGCTCGGCATCGGCCCGTGTCAGCAGCTGGAAGCGCCAGCGGCCGTCGAGATCCAGGCGGTCCCCATGGGGGACGCTGTGCATCGGGAGGCGGTGCAGGGCCGTGAGCTCGGGTGCCTCCCACGCGAGGGCGATCACGACGCATTCACCTCGATCGGCTGGATCTCCGTCGGCCGGAGCGTACGACAGGACCGCTGCCCGGTCAGCCCGCGGCGACGGGCACCCGGTCTGGCGAGCCGACCTCCACCATCGAGACGCAGCCGCGCACCGGGCAGACGTACTCGCAGAGGTGGCAGCCGACGCACGCATCGGGAACGACGACCGGCGTCGCGCGCCCGTTCGTCCGCTCGAGGCGGATCGCCTGGTGCGCGCCGTCCTGGCATGACCGGTAGCAGACGCCGCAACGGATGCAGCGGTCGGGGTCGATCCGAGCCACCAGCCGGTAGCTCAGGTCCAGCCGGCCCCATTCGGTGATGGCCGGCAGCGCACGCCCGACGATGTCCGCCGGCCGCTGCACACCCCGCTCGCCGAGGTAGATCGTGAGCCCGTCGATGAGATCCGCGACGATGCCGTAGCCGCGCTGGAGGACCGCCGTGCAGACCTGGACGGTCGTCGCGCCGAGCAGCAGGAACTCGGCCGCGTCCCGCCAATCTCCGATCCCGCCGATGCCCGAGATGGGGATCCCCACCCTCGGGTCCCGGGCGCATGCGGAGACCATGTGGAGGGCGATCGGCTTCACGGCAGGGCCAGAGTAGCCGCCGTGCGTCCCCATCCCGCGGACCTCGGGCCTGGGCCGCCAGGTCTGGAGATCGATCCCGACGAGGGAGTTGATCGTGTTGATCAGCGCGATCCCGTCGGCTCCGCCCTCGTGGGCCGCCCGGGCCGCGGCGGTGATGTCCGTGATGTTCGGCGTGAGCTTGACCAGCACCGGGACCCGGGAGACCTCCTTCGCCCAGCCGGTGATCATCGCAAGGTACTCGGGGACCTGGCCGACCGCGGCGCCCATGCCGCGCTCGGCCATCCCGTGCGGGCAGCCACAGTTGAGCTCGATCGCATCGGCCCCGGTGTCGTTGACACGCCGGACGATCTCGTGCCAGGCCTTGCGCCTCGACTCGACCATGAGCGAGATGACGACGGCGCGATCCGGGAAGCGGCGTTTGATCTCCCGGACCTCGGCCAGGTTGGTCTCGATCGGGCGGTCGCTGATCAGCTCGATGTTCGACAGGCCGGCGATCCGGCGTCCGTCGAGGTCGAACGAGCCGAGCCTGGAGGTCACGTTCGTGATCGGCTCCCCGACGGTCTTCCAGACGGCCCCGCCCCAGCCCGCCTCGAAGGCGCGCGCGACCATCTCGCCCGTGTTCGTCGGCGGGCCGCTCGCGAGCCAGAACGGGTTCGGGCTGCGGATCCCGGCCATCTCGACCGCGAGGGCGCCCGCCGACCCCGGCCGTCCGACCATGCTCGGACGGACCGCCACGACCCGCGGCCCGCTCGGCGGCCTCCGGGCCGCCCGATCGGCGAGCGCGGCCGCGATCGAGCGAGCGGCGATCTTCCCGTCCTCGACGGCGTCGACGACCTCGCGGCCGCCGCTCGCCAGGTCGCCGCCAGCCCAGATCCGCGGATGCGACGTCCGGCCGGTCGCCCGGTCGACCCTGACGAGCCCGCCGCGATGAACGACCCCGAGCCCATCGAGCAGCGTCTCGAGCCCCTCCTGGCCGACCGCGGCGATGACGTTGTCCAGCTCCACCGCGAAGCCGGCGCCGGGCAGGACGTGCGCGCTCCGGCGTCCGCTCCGATCGCGGCGGCCGAGGCGCATGGCGTCGAAGCGCACGGCCGACACGCGCCCGCCCGAGCCGACGATCTCGGCGGGTGAGGCGAGCCAGCGCAGCCGGACCCCGAGCGCCCGGGCGAGCGCGATCGCGGCCGGGTGGGCCGGCGCCTCGGCCTCGCTCCGGCGGTAGAAGAGCGTGACGTCCGCGCACCCCAGCTTGACGGCGGCGGCCGCCGCATCCATCGCCGTGCTCCCGCCGCCGATGACCCCGACGCGTGGACCGAGGGCGAGCCGCATGCCCCGCCCGGCGACCACGGCCTCGAGCACCTCGAGCGCGTCGAGGACGTCGGGGAGGTCCTCGCCGGGGATGCCCAGGCGCCGGCTCCGGCCGAGGCCCGTCGCCAGGAAGAGCGCGTCGAAGTCGCGCAGCAGCTCGGTCGGGGCGACCCCCTCCCCCACCCGCACGCCAGTCCTGAGGACCACACCGGCGCGCTCCACCTCGGCGGCCTCCGCCTCGGTCGTCTCGCCGGCATGCCGCCACGGCACGATCGCGTGCGTCGCGAGGCCCCCCGGTCGATCGCGCGCCTCGAAGAGCGTGACCGCGATCCCTGCCCGACGCAGCTCGGCCGCGCACGCCAGCCCGGCCGGTCCGGCGCCGACGATGGCGACGCGGTCGCCCGTCGCCTGCCCGGGCTCGAAGAACGCTCGGCCCGTCTGCCGGTAGGCGTCGATCGCGTATCGCTGGAGGCGCCCGATCGCGACCGGTCCGTCCAGGCTTCCGCGGATGCAGGCGCCCTCGCAGAGGCGTTCGACCGGGCAGACGCGCGCGCACGTCCCACCGAGCGGGTTCGCCGCCAGGATGGTCCGCGCGCTGCCTACGAGGTCGCCGGTCGAGATCCGGCGGATGAACGCCGGGACGTCGATATGCGTGGGGCAGGCCCCGATGCATGGCGCGTCGAAACAGAGGAGGCACCGGCTCGCCTCGACCAGCGCTGCCGCGTCGTCGAGCCCCGCCCTATCCACCAGGTGACCATCGGTCGCCGGCGCAAGCGCAGCCGCCGGTCCGAGCGTCGTGGCCATCGCCCTGCCCCCGCTGCCGTCGGCCGTCATGCCGGCGATGGTCCCTGCCCCGGTCGGTGGATACCAGAGTCGTCAGGCCTGTCCGAGCCGGACCCTGGCGGGTCCTCTGGTGCCGACCGGCCCGGACCGGCGCTCCGCCCCCTGCCGGGACGTTCGGCCCTTGTCCGGGGCCGATCCAGGACCCATCGTCGCGAGCGGCGTCCCGCCGGCAACGCACCCTGCCATGGATACGGTCGTCAGCGTCGAGAACCTGCGCAAGGCCTACGGGCGGTTCGTGGCGGTCGAGGACGTCACGTTCGACGTTCGGCGCGGCGAGATCTTCGGGCTCCTCGGTCGGAACGGGGCCGGCAAGACGACGACGGTCGAGTGCCTGCAGGGCCTGCGCCACCCGGATGGCGGGACCCTCCGCGTGCTCGGACTCGATCCCAGCTCGGATGCCGGCCTGGTGCGCCGGCGGATCGGCAGCCAGCTCCAGGAGTCGGGCCTGCCCGACCGCATGCGGGTCGGTGAAGCACTCGAGCTGTTCGCGGCGCTGCGGCCGGGCGGCCCCGACTGGCGAGACGTCATGGCTCAGTGGGGCCTCGCTGACAAGCGGGGCGCCGCGTTCGGCAGCCTGTCGGGCGGGCAGCGTCAGCGGCTGCTCGTCGCGCTGGCCCTCGTGAACGACCCGGAGGTCGTGTTCCTCGACGAGATGACGACCGGCCTCGATCCCGTCGCCCGCCGGGTGGCCTGGGAGCTCATCGAGCAGATCCACGAGCGAGGCACCACGATCGTCCTCGTCACCCACTTCATGGATGAGGCTGAGCGCCTCTGCGACCGGCTGGCGATCGTGGATCATGGTCGGGTCATCGCGCTCGACAGCCCGGCGGGCATCGTCGCCGCGGCCGCGGGTCCCACCCGCGTGCTGTTCAGCACCGGCGAGGGATCGCTCGACTGGCTCGCCGAGGTGCCGGGCGTCGAACGGGTGGAGCGGCACGATGGGCGCGTCAGCGTGATCGGGCAGGGGCCGATCCTCGCCCACGTCGGCGCGGCGCTGGTCGGCCACGGCCTGGCGCCGCTCGACCTGCGTCCTGAGCGACCGACGCTCGAGGACGCCTTCCTCGCGCTCACCGGCTCGTCCGAGGAGGGCTGAGGGATGGCGATGATCGGGCGACTCGCCAGGGTGGAGACCAAGCTGTTCGTGCGTGAGCCCTTCGCGCTGTTCTTCGCGCTCGCGTTCCCGCTCATCATCCTCGTCATCATGGCCGCGATCTTCAGCCAGGCCCCGTATGCCGGGGCACCCAACAGCGCGACGTACTACGGTGCCGGAGCGCTCGGCATGGTGATCGCGGCGGTCGCGTTCGTCGGGGTGCCCGTCGAGCTCGCAGCCTACCGAGAGCGTGGCGTGCTCCGGCGGTTCCGGGCGTCGGGGATCTCCGTCTGGGCCATCTTCGGCTCGCAGCTGGTGGTCGGGCTCGTCGTCGCGGCCCTGGGGGCGGTGATCCTCGGGATCGCCGGACTGGTCGACGGACGGATGGCGGCGCCGCTCGAGCCGGCCGGCGTCGCCGCGGGCATCGTCGTCGGGACGTTCGGGCTCGTCGGTCTCGGGCTCGCCGTCGGCGCCATCCTGCCCAACGCGCGGGTCGCCCAGGGGATCGGGCTGCTCCTGTTCTTTGCCAGCTACCTGCTCTCCGGGGGTGGGCCCCCGCGCGAAGCGATGCCCTCGACGATGTTGACGCTCAGCGACTTGGACCCCGTGACACGAGCCATGGCTGCGCTCCAGGACCCGTGGTTCGCCGGTGGCCTGGACATCAGCGAGCTGCTCGTGCTCGGGGCGCTCGGGTGCGCCGGCTTCGCCCTGGCAGCGCTGCTCTTCCGCTGGGAGTGAGAGACCGGCTCGACCTCCCGGCCCGGGGGACACCGGGTCGCGCTCCGTCACGAGCCGCCAGGATCGGCGTCGAGACATCGCACGGCCGGGAATCTGCCACCGTTCGTGACCACGTCAGCCGTGACGTCGCCGTCGGTGTCGTATCTTGGTCGTGAGGCCCTTGGTTCGGAGCCGCCCGCGACGGCGGCACGACGACCCTTCGGATCGAGCATCGATGTCACCGTCTCGCGACCGATCGTGGCGACCCTTGGTGTTCCTGGGCGCCGTTGCTGCCGTGCTGCTGATCGCCACCGTGGCCTTCGGCTCGGGCCTCGACGCCCCCGCCAGGG
Source organism: Chloroflexota bacterium (assembly GCA_047519685.1). Taxonomy (GTDB): domain Bacteria; phylum Chloroflexota; class Limnocylindria; order Limnocylindrales; family CSP1-4; genus JAPVSP01. The sequence goes on along the minus strand of JAPVSP010000144.1, from coordinate 1,083 downwards.
GCACCGCCTCCGGCGCCCCTCTCGCGTCTCCGAGCGCGTCGGCGGCGAGCGCCACCGATCCCGCCCCCTCCACCGTGGTCAGCCCGAGCCCGAGCCCCAGCCCCGGCCCGAGCCCGAGCCCCGAACCGAGCCCGAGCCCGGTCGCGACGCCAGCGCCGCAGGCGACGTCCACGGGCTTCCGGATCGACCTCTACCGGGCCTCGGCATTCGCGACCCAGGCGAACATCCACTACTGCATCCCGGGCGCGAGCCAGATCATCGTCAACCTCGTCACCGGCGGCACCGACCACAGCGCGGCGACGCAGGACGCCATGTACGCCTACGGCCAGCAGCTGGCCGTCTATCCGGACGAGGGCGACGGCGTCGATCCCGTCGGCTGGGCTGGCATCCTGAACAAGTTCGGTGCCGGCGGTTACGCCTGGCGCTCGTACCCGACACTGGCCGACGCCCTCCACCACGCCGCGCTTCGGCTGCGGCTGACCGGCAGGCCGGTGGGACTCCAGGTCGGCAAGAACGTCGAGCATGCCTGGGTCATGACGGGCTTCGCCGCGACGGCCGACCCGGCCAACGGACCGTTCACCGTGACGAGCGTCGCGGTCTCCGGCCCGCTCTGGCCGACGCAGCGCTACTACCTGGGCTACTACGACATGCCGCCGGACACGTGGCTGACGGTCGCCCGGATCGCGCCGGCCATCCGGGCGTACGCCGCGACGATCCCCACGATGTGGGACGGGACGTACGTCACCGTCGAGCCCTGAGGCCGGAGGGATCGACTCGACCGCAGCCCGGCCGGGCGAGTCTCAGGTGTACCGTTCGATCGCGTCGGCGATCCGCGCCAGCGCGGCCTGGGTGTCGGTCGTGAGCGGCCCCACGCGCTCGAGCACGGTGCCGAGGTACGCGCGGCGGCGGGCGAGGACGCGACCCCGGATCCCCGCTCCGGCGTCGGTCAGGCGGACCCGGGTGACACGCCGGTCGGCCGGGTCCTTGGCAGCCTCCACGAGCCCACGCCGGCGGAGGCGGGTGACGAGCCGGCTGGCCGGCGAGATCGCCGCCCCCAGCCGCTCGGCGATCTCGCTCACGGTC
>JAPVSP010000143.1:0-2407 GCA_047519685.1 Chloroflexota bacterium | reverse complement strand
GTTAGCATCGGCGCTCCGCGACGACCGGCTCGGCGCCCCACTCCGTCAGCGCGCCGATGCGGTCTCCCCTTCGCAGCCTCGAGCCGCCCGGGCCGAGCTCCCCGACGACGCCGACGAGCTCGTAGCCGGGTGTGAACGGTGGCTTCGGCACGCCGAGATACGTGCCGGCGCCAGCTGCGCATCGGTGGACGACACGCCGGCGGCCAGCACCCCGACGCGGACCTCGCCCGGACCCGGTCTGGGGATCGTCCTCCTCCACCACCTCAAGGTCTCGGGCCCCGCCGAAGTGATCGATGACGACACGCTTCATCGGCTCACCGGCTCAGGCACGAGCGATCGCGCGAGGTCGTCGAGGGCGCTACGCACGCCCTGGGTGAAGACCTCGACATCCGGACAGCCTTCCCGGTCGGCGACCGTGGTGATGTTGAGCTGGCCCGCGTACGAGAGCACGCCGACGACGAGCGTCAGATTCCCCATCGTCGGCATCATCGGGAACACCTCGAGGAGCCGCGCACCGGCCAGGTAGAGGGACAGGGGCGGACCCGGGGCGTTCGTCACGACCAGGTTCACCGACCGTTGCCGGGGGAACAGCCGGTACCACAGGCGCTGGCCGGCGACGAACCGGAAGATCCCGCTGCCCGCCTCCGGGCGGGGCTTGTGCTTGCGCGCGGCCGTCTCGGCCGCGATCCGCTCGAGCCGGCGCACCGGGTCGGGCTCGCCGAGCGGCAGCGGCACCATCATCCACCCGGGCTTGTTGCCCTGGGCCTCCCACGGCTGTTCGTCGTGCAAGGAGATGGTCACCATCGCGCGCTGCATGAGCCCCTCGACGTCCTCTCCGCGGCTCGCCAGCAGCTCGCGGAGACCGCCGGCCACGGCGGCGAGCACGACGTCGTTGACCTTGGCGTCGTGGGCGTGGGCGATCTCCTTCGCGAGGTCCAACCGGCTACGGACGAGCGCCAAACGGCGCTCCGTGCCGACGGGGCGGTTGAGGCTCGTGTGCGGCGCACGGCCCTCCGTGAGGACCTCGCGCCACGCCGGCAGAGCCTCCTGCGCTTGGTGGTAGGTCCTGCCTGGATGGACGAGACCCGACCACCCTCGGCCGAGCTCACGCCGGCGCCGGCGCGCGTTGTCGCGGAACAGCTCGCTCGAGCTCGGCCCCGCCGCCGGCGTCCACGGCGGTTCAACCGGGGTCGGCGCGTCGGCGGTCAAGTCGAGCAGCGCCCCGAAGGCCGCAAGGGCCGCGGCGCCGTCGGCGAACGCGTGGTGTAGCCGCAGGTACGCGCCCACCCGTCGCTCTGTCAGGCCGGGCAGCAGCCACAGCTCCCACAACGGCCGGGCCGGATCCAACCGTTGACGCGCGATCTCCTGGCACGCCTGCAACAGTTGGGCCTCCTCGCCAGGAGTGGCGACCGGATGGACCCGGACGTGGTCGGCGATGTCGAAGGAGGGAGCATCGACCCACAGCGGCCAGCCGAGACCCAAACGGGGCCGGCGCAGGAGCCGCCGGAAGCGGGGGACCGCGTGCAGCCTCGGCTCGAGCTGCCGACGGACGGCCTCGATCCGGACGCGACCGTCGCGGTCGAGCAGACTGGTGCCGTCGAGGATGGCGAGCCCGCCGATGTCGCTGGACCAGCCGTAGTCGTCCCACAGCAGCAGGAACAGGTCCGATGCCGTCAACCGTTCCAGAAGACGTCTCTCGGCCATCACGTCACGCTCCCTCCCTTCATCGTGCGTGACCCGCTTCCGATGTCGTCAGCCCCTCACGTGCCCATCACGCGCTCCCGCCCTGCGGGATGAGACCGAGCTGAGCCAGGAGAGCCGCGTTGTCGTAGTACAAGTTGTCGATGACGATCTTCCCGTCGCGCACCTGCACGAACTCCATGCCCCTGATCTCCACCCGCTTGCCGGTGGGAGGGAGCGGGGTGCCATCCGGGAGCGTGATCGGAGCGGTGTGGGTCCCTACGATGCTCCACTCGTCCGCGAACGCGTCGCCTTGCTCGACGAAACTGCCCACGGTGTAGGTGACATCCGCGAACCCGTCCAGTTCCCGGGCGAGACGCTCGCGGATTGCGCTCCGACCTTCGAAGGTGCCCTCGGGCATGATCTGGACGGCGTCCTCGGCGTACAGGTCCATGACCGCGTCGAGATCACCCGCGTTGTACCGCTCGACGTAATGCTCCAGGAGATCCCTGTTGCCACCCATCGTCTTCTCCTCTCTTCCTCCTTCACACCTGCTTCGGCACGTGCCCGGCGTACACGAACCGCATGACCTTGTGCCCGAAGTCGGCGGTGGGCGGGAACATCAGGGGACACCCTCCGTCGATCACGGTGATGCCGTGCTGGCGGCCGAACGCGGTGGCGGCGTCGGAGACGCTGCCCGCGCCGGGACCCCGATGCATCCACACGT
>JAPVSP010000142.1:0-4302 GCA_047519685.1 Chloroflexota bacterium | reverse complement strand
GGGCGGTCGCGGTCGCGGTCGCCGACGGGCTCGGCGGGCACGCCGGTGGGGACCTGGCGAGTCGCGCCGCGGTCCGCATCCTCGCCGAGGAGCTGGCCGCCGCGGACGCGCCCGAGCACCTGCCCGGGCTCCTCCGCTCCGCCTTCGAGCGTGCCAACGACGCGCTGCTCGCGGGCGACCTCGGCCCCGAGTCGAGAGGCGTCCACTATCGCGACGCCCAGACGACGCTGACCGCCCTCGCCTTCACCCGCGCCGGGGCGCACCTCGCGCACGTCGGCGACTGCCGCGTGTACCGGCTGCACGACGGTTCGCTCGAGCTGCTGACGCGCGACCACACCCAGGCGATGGAGCTGCTCCGGATGCGGATCATCCGGCCCGACCAGGTGTCCCGCCATCCGGGCCGGCACCTGCTGACCCGGTCGATCGGCGGCGACCTCCTGCTGCGGGTCGACCTCCGGTCCGGGCCCATCTCGGCGGGCGACGCCTACCTGCTCTGCTCCGACGGCGCGTGGAGCGGCCTGGCCGCCGGCGAGATCCGCGAGGCGCTCGAAGGCGATCTCGGGCCGGCGGTCGAGCGCCTGCTCGAGCGCTCGGTCGCCCGCGGCGGCGACGATAATGCGAGCGTGATCGCGGTCCGGATCCTGGATCTCGGCGAGCCCGCGGGGGCCGGCGACGCGTCCAACGGCCGCCCGCTCTGGCGGCGGCTCCGGCGCTCGTGACGCCCGCCGAGCTTCGGAAGGGCGAGCGTCTCGATCGCTTCACGATCGTCGAGACGATCGGGCACGGCGCGTTCAGCGACATCTACCTGGCGACCGACCCGGAAGGGCGACGGGTCGTGTTGAAGTGTCCGCACGAGGCGCTGCTGGGGGACGTGTCGGCGTTCGACCGTTTCCGGCGCGAGCTCGAGATCGTCCGGCGCCTCGACCACCCGGGCATCCAGCGCTCGTTCGACGAGGGCGAGGACCGCAGCCGCCCGTACCTCGTCATGGAGTACGTCGAGGGCGAGACGCTGCGCGAACGGCTCCGCCGGGAGGGCCGGCTGCCGATCGGCCAGGCGGTCGACATCGGCGAGCAGCTGGCCGCCGCGATGGCCTCGGCGCACGCCCAGGGGATCTTCCACCGCGACCTCAAGCCGGAGAACGTCCTCGTAGCGTCCGAGGGCCGGGTCGTCGTCACCGACTTCGGCATCGCCCTGATGGCCGGCGCCAGGCGCCTCACCTGGCGCTGGCTGACCTCGACGATGGGCACGCCCGACTACATGGCGCCGGAGCAGATCGAGGGTCGGCGAGGCGACGCCCGGACGGACGTCTACGCCCTCGGCGTCATCCTGTTCGAGATGCTCGCCGGCCGCGTCCCGTGGGAGGGCGACAACCCGCTGGCGGTCATGAGCCAGCACGTGAGCGCCCCGCTCCCGTCGCTCCTCGAGATCGACCCGTCGATCCCGCCGCCGCTCGAGGCGATCGTCCGGAAGTGCCTGCGCAAGGACCCCGACGAGCGGTATCCGGATGCCGGGGCCCTCCTCGGCGACCTGCGGTCGTGGCAGGACCTCGACCTGTCGGCGTTCGTCTTCCGGGAGGAGCGACCGTCCAGGACCGGGACGCGGCGCGGGATCTGGCTCCTCGTGGTCGGGATCAGCCTCGGCTTCCTCGCCGCGAGCGCCCTGTTCGTCGCCGCCGTCTATCTGCTCGGCCGCCTGGGCTGACGCGGTCGTCCTCGGCGGCGCGCGGCGCGTCGCGCCGGGCCGGGCCCGGTCGAGGTCGGGGTCGAGGTGGAGGTCGGGGTCGAGGGCGAGGGCAGGGCCGAGGGCGAAGTGGAGGGCGGGAGATGCCCGCCGAGGTTGCAGTCCCATGCCGAACCGGTCCCGTCCGGCGGGCGCCCCTTGCGACCGCCGGGCCCCGGGCGTAGGGTGGGCGGTGAGGGAGGGCTCATCCGTCGGAGAGGACGACGATGATGACCCGGGCCATGGCCTCCGATGCGCTGCTCCTCGTCGCGATCGACGCGTACGACCGCCTGGCGGCGGACGTCGATGCGGCGGGCGATCCCGAGCTTGGCCTGGCCACGACCTATGTGGGCGGCCGGCGGGCGCTCGCGGCCCGAGCGCGAGCCGAGGCCTGGCTCGTGCCGCCGAGCGTCGTGGCGCGGATCGAGGGCCTCATCGGGCGCCTCCCGGCGGTCGCGGAGGACGACGGCTGCGCCTGGCTCGAGTCGTTCCCGAACACGGTCCTCGCCATCCTCGAGCGCCGGGTCGCCGAGGTCCTCGCTGCGCCGTCCGAGCCGCGTCGTCGCTGGATCGACCGGGTCGCCGACCGGCACATCCGCCTGGGCGCCGATCCGGCCTCGCTCACCGTGGCGGTGACGTCCGGTCGATCCCGTTAGGCCGCCGGAGCCCGGCTCGAGCCCGACCGGCGGGTCCACCCGGCGCAGCGCGTCGCGCCCGTCCTCGAGGCTGACGGACTCGACCGGATCGCCGGCGACCGCTGCCGCGATGCGCGGCTCCGGGGCCCGCTACGCCAGCCGCAGCTCGGGGAGCACCTCGCGCCCGAACACGTCGATGAACTCCGCCTGGTTGCGACCGACGTTGTGCAGGTGGATCTCGTCGAAGCCCATGTCGATGTAGTGCTGGATGTGCTCGACGTGTCGACGCAGGTCGCTCGTCATGAGGACCCGGTTCGTGAAGTCCTCCGGGCGTACCAGTCTGGCCATCGCCGCGAAGTCCTCGGGGTTCTTGACGTCCTGCTTGGGGAAGGGCATCCCGCCGTTCGGCCACTCGCGGACGGCCTGCTCGACCGCTGTCTCGTCCGTCCGCGCCCAGCTGATGTGGATCTGGAGGAGCCTGGGCATGCCGGCGGGGTCCTTGCCGGCCTCGCGCGCCCCGTCCTCGAACTTGCCCCAGAGCATGCCGATCTTCTCGTCGGCGGCCCCGACGGTGATCATCCCCTGGGCGAGGCGGCCGGTCCGCTTCGCGTTGACCGGCCCGGCGGTCGCGACGTAGATCGGGACCGGCTGCTCGGGGCGGGTGTAGAGCTTCGCGCTCTCGAGGACGAAGTGCTCGCCGCGGTGCCGGACGACCTGGCCGGTGAACAGCTTGCTGATGAGCTCGATGGCCTCGAACAGCATCGCGCTGCGGACGCCGATCTCCGGCCAGACCCCGCCGACGACGTGCTCGTTGAGGGCCTCGCCGGCGCCGAGGCCCAGCCAGAACCGCCCCGGGTACATCGCCCCGAGCGTGGCCGCGGCGTGAGCGATGACCGCCGGGTGGTAGCGGAACCCGGGGCAGGTGACGGCGGTCCCGAACTTGAGCGACGTGCGCTGACCCAGCGCGCCCATGAAGCTCCAGGCGAACGCCGACTGGCCTTGCTGGGGCGTCCAGGGCTGGAAGTGCTCGGAGACCATGAACCCGGCACCGAACCCGGCGGCCTCGGCCTGCGCGCACCAGTCGAGCAGGTCGGTCGGGTGGAACTGCTCGAGCATGGCCGCATAGCCGATGGTGGTCATCGCAGGGTCCTCGCTGGGATCGGGCCGGATCTCGGCATCGTAGCCGGTCGGCGGGCGCGGCCGGGCCGGGCGTGAGACCGAGGCGACACGACGGGCGGCCGCCGGTCACAGGAGCTGGCTGGCGACGAGCGCGACCGAGAGCGCCCCGACCGCGATCGTCACGAGCCAGCCGATCGCCCCGAGCGCCGGGCCGCTTCGCAGCTCGCCCATGACGCGCCGGTCGCGGGCGAGCAGCATCACGAAGGCGAGGACGATCGGCAGCAGCAGCCCGTCGAAGACCTGCGAGAGGAACATCACGGCGACCAGGGGCAGGCCGGGGATGAGCACGAACAGCGCGGCGAAGCCGACGAAGAAGGCCAGCAGCCCGTAGAACGCCGGAGCCGAGCGGGGCCGAAGGTCAAGCCCGGCCTCCCAGCCGAAGGCCTCGCAGGCCGCGTACGCGGACGTCAGGGGCACGGTCGCGAGACCGAGCAGCGAGGCCGCCACCAGCCCCACCCCGAAGAGGACCTCGGCCGCGGGACCCGCGAGGGGCCCGAGGGCGCGCGCGGCGTCACCCGCGTCGGCGATGATCGTCTGGCCGCCGCTCCAGAGCGTCGCGGCGCAGGCGACGACGATGAACCCGGCCACGACGTTCGTGAGGATGGCGCCCAGCGTCACGTCCACTCGTGACCCCCGCAGGTGGGCGGGACCGAGCCCCTTGTCGACGACGTAGCTCTGGATGAACGACTGCCCCCACGGGGTGATCGTCGTGCCGACCGTGCCGACGACGGCGAGCAGGTATGCGGCGTTGCCGATGCTCCCATGCGG
>JAPVSP010000141.1:0-3104 GCA_047519685.1 Chloroflexota bacterium | reverse complement strand
TGACCTGCTCACCCTCGAGCAGCTCGCCTTCGTGCGCCGGAGCCTGGACCGCTTCCCGACCGAAGCCGGTCGCTTCGCCTACACGGTCGGCGGCGTCCGCAGGGCGGTCGCGCTGGAGCCGGGCGAGTCGTTCACGCTGGCGCTGACCCCCGAGCAGCGGGATGGGCTTCGATTCGAGCCGTTGGCCGGCCGGCTGGCGATCGTGACCTCCTCGCATGCACCGCTCGCGACCGCCCTCACGACCGCCGACCCCGACGTGACGATCACGCGGACCGTGACGCCGAGCGGGGCGCTGCCGGGCGACAGGATCGTGCGGGTCCAGCTCATCGTGGAGTTCAGGTACACGGCCAGCGACGTCTGCTACGAGGTGGAGGACCGGCTGCCGTCCGGCCTCGCGCCGCTCGCGAGCACGGCGGGCTGGCCCGACGCGTCGGTCGGGACCGGCCTCCAGCCGTTCCTCGTCCAGGGGCAGCTGGTGTCCTGGTGTGTCGGGCCCGAGTTCCCGACGCGCACGGCGACCCTCGCCTACTCGGCGCGAGTCGTCAGCCCGGGCACGTACGTCTGGGAGCCGGCGCTCGTCCGGTCGAGCGCCGGGCCCGGGCGGGTGTCGCTGACCCCGGAGGTGCCGATCGCCATCCAGTAGCTGTGGCCTCGCCCGTGGGGAACGAGAAGACCCCGTTCGGCTCGACCGAACGGGGCCTTGCGGATCGTGACCGGTCAGGCGATCGCGCCGGCGACCCCCGCCTCCACGGGGGCCTCGACCTCGTCGGCGGCCACCTCGATCGACAACCTGACCTCCTTGCCGACCAGCCAACCGCCGGCTTCGAGCGCCATGTTCCAATCCAGACCCCACGCCTCGCGATCGAGCTCGGCCTCGGCGCTCAGGCCGATGTGCCGGCCACCTCTGAGCCCGGGGGCGATCCCCTCGAGGTGGACGTCGAAAGTGAGGGGCCGCGTCGTCCCGCGGATGGTCAGGTCGCCGGTCACCTTGTACTCGTCGCCCGTGACGTGCTCGACGTGGGTGCTCCTGAAGGTGACCCACTCGTGGTTCTCGGCGTCGAGGAAGTCGGCGGACCGCAGGTGGTCGTCGCGCCGCTCGGCGCCCGTGTTGAGGCTCCCGGCCCGGAGGCGGAGCTCCCCGCTCGACTTCGTTGGTTCGCGCTCGTCAAGCTCGAGGGTGCCCTCGACGTCGTGGAACTTGCCGCGGACGGTCGTCACCATCATGTGCCTGGCCGCGAACAGGACGTCCGTGTGGGCGGGATCGATCTTCCAGGTGCTCACCGATCTGACCTCCTTGCGCCGGCTCCGCCGACGCACCAGTAGTTGACCGCGCAACCATAAGATCGTTATCGTTGCGTTGTCAACGACCTTGGAGATCCCCGGGTCGTGTAGTACGATCGAGCTCGAGGCCGGACGTCCCGCCGCCCGAGATCCGAGCACGAGATCATGTCCACGACCGAACCCGTTCTCGCGCCGACGGAGGCGACTCCCAGGGCGCTCGCCGCCGACGATCCGCGCCTGGACGCCTGGCGGGCGTTCCTGGAGGCCCACGCTCGGGTGTCTCGACGACTCGACGACGAGCTGCGCAACGAGCATGGCATCTCGCTGGCCGAATACGACGCGCTGCTCCAGCTCGCCGAGGCTCCCGGGCGGCGGCTCCGGATGAACCGGCTCGCCGACCGCGTGATCCTCAGCCGGAGTGGCATCACCCGCCTCATCGACCGGCTCGAGGCGGATGGCCTGGTGGCTCGGGCCCAGTGCTCGACCGATGCACGGGGCGCCGAGGCCGTGCTGACCGAGGCCGGCCGGGATCGGCTGCGCCGCGCGGCGCGGACCCACCTCCGCGGGATCGACCAGCATTTCCTCGCGGTGGTCTCCGTCGAGGACCTGGCGGCGATCCGCCGAGCGCTCGGCACGGTCGCGCGACGCGCCTGCGCGGGCGCGGGATCGGACGCCGACACGACGTTCGATCCGGCGCCGGCCGTGGGAGTGGCTTCCCACGCCTGACCCCCCGTCCGGAGCGAGGACCGGGCGAGTGGGCATCCTGCGGGTCGGGACGAGCGGGTTCGCCTATCCGGATTGGGCCCCACGGTTCTACCCGCCCGGCCTGCGTGGCGGGGAGCTCCTGCGCTTCTACGCGGAGCAGCTCGGTGCGTGCGAGCTGAACAGCACCTACTACCAGCGTCCATCCGCGGCTCGTCTCCGAGCCTGGCGCGACGCGACGCCGGAGGGCTTCCGGTTCGCGGTCAAGGCGCAACGGGGCGGGACGTTCCGCGCGCTCCACGGGGATCCGTCGGGTCCGGTCGGCTGGCTGACCGAGGCGCTGCCCGAGCTCGGCCCGCGACTCGGCACGGTCCTCCTGCGTGTCCCGCTCGAGGTCGAGCGCGATGATGCGCGCCTTGACGACCTGCTCGCGGCCTGGCCGCCCTCCGTCCCGCTCGCCCTCGAGCTCCAGCACCCGTCCTGGCATGTCGGTGAGACGTTCGCGCGGCTGCGGGCGACGGGCGCGGTGCTCTGCGCGACCGAGCTCGACGCGGACGCCGTCCCGCCCGACCTTCGGGTGACCGGCTCGTTCCTCTACCTCCGGCTTCGGCGCTCCGCCTACTCGCCCGCCGAGCTCGACGCCTGGGCAGCGCGGCTGACGCCCTTCCTCGACGCCGGGCTCGACGCCTACGCGTTCCTGCGACACGACGCGGTCGGGCTTGCCACGGGATGGGCGACCGCGCTCGCCGCCGGCGTCGAGCGGCGGCGAGCTCTCGAGGCGTCCTCCCGGCCCTGACGGCCGGGACGCTCCTCTCGCGCTAACGACCCGAGGCGACCTCGGGCGCGCTCCCGCGCTCGATCGTCGCCTCGACCGGGGCCTCGACCGGGACGGCGGTCGCGGACCGGCTCTCCCGTGGGTGCGATCCGACGGGCGGCAGGGGTCTGGCCGCGACCGGTCGAAGGTACGTCGCCAGGACGACCGCGAGATAGGCCAGCCAGCCGATGAAGACGGCGGACTCCGGGGCCGAGGAGTAGCCGAAGAGAGCGTGGAGGAGCATGCCGACGACGTTCCCGGCCTCGGATCCGCTCGGCAGGATGGCCCCGACGTCGAAGGCCGCCCC
>JAPVSP010000140.1:0-1719 GCA_047519685.1 Chloroflexota bacterium | reverse complement strand
GGTAGGATGGCCACGGAAGACCCCGCCCGCTGCAGCCGGCGGGGTCTTCCCCTTGCGGCCATCCCTACCGGAGGCGCCGCGAGGTCGTTGCTCCGGACGAGGTCTCCGGGGGCTGAGGACATCGTCCCCCGGCGATGAGCCGCGACCCCGGGGACCTCGCTCTGGCCCCATCAGGAGACCGGGTCGGGTTGAGTCCCCAGACTTGGTGTAACAGCGAGGAGGCCGCCAACGAGAGCGGCCACCGCGTCATCCTCGCGTCGTTGGAGTGAGAAACGTGGCCGCCTCGACATCTCATCGCGCGCCCGTCGCCGCTGACGACGGGAAGGCCGGTCTGTCAAGACGGGCTCGGATGCGCCGTCGGTAAGGGTCGCCGTCTGATACCCTCGGGTCATTGCCAGGCGGCACCACCGGCGCCCAGACTCCCGCAGTCCCTTCACCGCCCGGGGAGAGCACCGTGACCGCCTCGACGCGCCCCCGCCTGCCCCGCGCGCTCCCGCTCGCGATCGCCTGGCTGCTCATCGTCTCCGCCACGGCCACCCCGGGCCCGGCGCGGGCGACCACGGCTCCCGCGCCCCTCACGCCGGCACAGTCCAGCCACCGGTTGACCCGCGACGTCTACGGGTACCTCCCGTGGTGGGAGCTCGACTCCTCGACCGACGCGTACCTGCGCTACGACCTGCTGACGACGATCGCCCTGTTCTCGTTCAGCTACGGCGCCGATGGGACCATCAACCAGCCCTCGACGTACGGCCGGCTGACTGGCCCGCTGGCGACGACCGTCATCGCGCACGCGCATGCCGCCGGCGTGCGGGTCGAGCTCGCCTTCAGCTTCTCCGGGACGACGTCGGTGAACGACGCCTTCTTCAACGACGCGGCCGCGCAGGCCACCGCGATCTCCCAGACCGTCGCCCTGGTGACCCAGCTCGGAGCGGACGGCGTCAACCTCGACGTCGAGCTGCTGAGCAACTCGAACTTCGGGCTGTACGGCGCGTTCGTGAAGGCCATGAAGGCGGCCGTGGTCGCCGCGAACCCCTATGGCGGCCTGAGCGTGGCGACGAACGCCAACGTCTCGGGCGCCGGCCTGGCCGGGATCGCGCTCGCCAGCGGTGCCGACCGCGACTTCATCATGGGCTACGACTACCGGACCGGCGGGACGAGCCCCACCGGCAGCATCTCGCCGATCGTCAGCTTCAACGGCGGCTGGAGCCTCACTGCCACCCTTGATTCGTATGTCAGCTGGGGGGTCCCTCTCGACCGCGTCCTGCTCGGCTTGCCGTACTACGGCCGCACCTGGCCGACCGTGGACGACACCCTGCATTCGGCGCGGAACACCGCGCTCCAGCTCCCCTCGGGCGTCACCGCCTGCAGCTGGAACGCGAGCTACCCGTACTTCTTCCCCGCAGCGATCGCAGGCGTCCCGGCTGGCGCGACCTTCGCCTATGACAGCCTGGAGCAATCGGCCTGGTTCGCCGTCTACGACTCCACGGCGAGCACCTGGTGCGAGACCTACTACGACACCCCGCAGAGCCTGCTGGCGAAGTACGATCTCGCGCTCTCGCGGAACCTCGCCGGGGTCGGCATCTGGGCGCTCGGCTACGACGCCGGCCAGAGTGGCTACTGGGAGGCGATCGCCGCCAAGTTCGTGAACCGCTTCACTCCGCTCAGCCCGGCCCGGATCCTCGACAGCCGCTCGGCCAACGGCCTCGGCGGCCCGTTCGC
>JAPVSP010000139.1:0-4694 GCA_047519685.1 Chloroflexota bacterium | reverse complement strand
GAGCCAGCTCGAACACGATGGCCAGGTCGTCGCGCGCCTCGCCGGGCGGCTCGACCGCCTTGCGGACACGCTGCACGCGCCGCTCGGAGTTGGTGACCGTGCCCTCGGTCTCGGCCCACGAGGCGGCGGAGGGAAGGACGACGTCGGCCAGCTCGGCCGTCCGGGTCAGGAAGATGTCCTGGACCACGAGGACGTCGAGGCCCTCGAGGAGCCGGAGGGTGCGCCGCTGGTCCGCCTCGGACTGGGCCGGGTTCTCCCCGACGACATAGAGCGCGGTGAGGTCGCCGCGCTCCATCGCGTCGAACATGCCCGACAGGTGCCAGCCGCGCCTGGGCGGCACGCTCACGCCCCAGGCGGCGTCGAACCTCGCCCTCAGCTCGTCGTTCTCGACGTGCTGGAAGCCCGGCAGCCGGTCGGGCAGCGCTCCCATGTCGCCGCCGCCCTGGACATTGTTCTGGCCGCGGAGGGGATTGAGCCCGCTCCCGTATCGGCCGACGTGCCCGGTCAGCAGCGCGAGGTTGATGAGGGCCACGACGTTGTCGACGGCGTTGTGATGCTCGGTGATGCCGAGGGTCCAGCAGATCATCGCCCGGGGCGCCGATGCGTAGGCGTGGGCGAGGTCGCGGATCGCGGCCGCCGGCACGCCCGTCTCCCGCTCCGCGAGCTCGAGCGTGTACGGCTCGACGTGCTCGCGATACGCCTCGAACCCGTCGGTGGCTCGGCGGATGAACGGCTCGTCGGCCAGGCCGGCGGCGATGATCTCCCGGCCGATCGCGTTCGCCAGCGCGATGTCCGAGCCGACGTCGAGGCCGAGCCACAGGTCGGCCCACTCGGCCGAGCCCGTGCGGCGGGGGTCGACCGCATAGAGCCGCGCCCCGTTCCGCACGCCCTTCAGGACGTGGTGGAAGAAGATGGGGTGCGTCTCGCGGGCGTTGCTGCCCCACAGGACGATGAGGTCGGTCTCTTCGACCTCACGGTATGAGCTGGTGCCACCACCTGCCCCGAACACGGTCGCCAGACCGGCGACGGACGGGGCGTGTCAGGTGCGGTTGCAGCTGTCGATGTTGTTGCTGCCCATGACGACGCGGGCGAACTTCTGGGTCGCGAAGTTCAGCTCGTTGGTCGCCTTGGAGCAGCTGAACAGCCCGAACGTCGTGGGGCCCTTGGCGTCCACCGCGGCGCGCAGGCCGCGGGTGGCGCGATCGAGGGCCTCGTCCCAAGTCGCGGAGCGCAGGGTGCCGGTGTGGCGGTCGCCCTCGCGCACGAGCGGCTGGGTGAGTCGGGCGTACGGCTTGCCCATTCGGCCTCGGACCTCCGGCCAGGGACGGCGCCGGCGGCGCCACGGGCGGAGTGTACGTCGGCCGCCCCGCTGAGGCCACGCGGTCGCGATCAGGTCCGGGCCGGCCAGCGGCGGACGAGCGCCCAGACGATCGCCGCATCGACCGCGATCGGCAGCAGGACCTCGGTGAGCAGACCGAAGGGGGCGAACTGGCTCGACCCGTTCTCGAGGGAGCCGACACGGACCAGCGAGACCGACGCGGCGAGGACGATGACGACGATCCCCGTCACCCGGGCCGCCGGCCAGAGCCTGAAGATACCGATCGCCACGGCGAGATCGACGACGCCGTAGAGGATGGCGACGCTGGGCACCGGCTCGGTCACGAGCGGCGGCGCGAGGGGCACGATCGGCCCGTACAGGATCGCGGCGCCGCCGGCCCAGGCGAACAGCGCAGCCACGACCAGGAGCGATCGCGGTCGCGGGTCCACGCGCCGTGCGACTCGCGATCCGGTCCCCGGCCGCCGGGCTCGGGCCCTCATGGGAGCTCGCCTCTCGAGCGCATGTCGGCCATGGGACGTCCGAGCAGTCCGGTCGTTGCAGGGGAGTCCCGCCCGTCGAGTCGCCGATCCGTCGTCGGGGGCTAACCGGGTCGTCAGTCAGGTCAGGGCGGGATCCGAGCGACCGACGCCCTTCACCACGGACGAACGGATCGAGCCTCTGCCCGCCAGCGACACGGGTGGTCGTGCGGGCATGCCCCGACGGGGAAGTGCGGGGCCAGCCCGCGCTCCAGCCGCGAGATCGCCGTCTGGTCGACGCCGGCCAGCGCCTCCAGGGCCTCCTGGCTCAGGCCGAGGTCGAGCCATGCGAGGCGCACCGCGCGGCCGAGCGTGGACACCGCATCCACGATGCGCGGGTCGGCTTCGGGAAGGAGGTACGGCATGCCGACATGGAAGCACGACCACATGCATCGCCACGTACCAGTCGCTTGGCCGCCCTCTCACCGCCCCGGTCGGCCCGCCCGTCATGCCCTGACGCGACTGACCGTGCCGGGCCTTGCCCGGCGTCCCCGTCAAACGAGCCGGAGCCCGGGTCCATCCGCCTCGACACGGCCGACGATGGCCGGCTCGAGGCCCGCGTGGACGAGCCCGGCCATGACGGGGTCGATCACAGCCGCCGGCACCGATGCGAGCAGGCCGCCCGAGGTCTGCGGGTCGAAGGCCAGCGCGACGCGGGCTGGGTCGGCCGCTGGGTCGGCCGTGAGCAGGTCGGCGACGGATCGCCGGTTGTGCGCGGCCCCGTCGGTCTCGATGCCCGCGGCCGCGAGCTCGCTCGCGCCCGGCAGCGCGGGGAGGGCCGATGACTCGATGACGAGTGTCATCCCGGACGCCCGCGCCATCTCGGCGGCGTGTCCCAGGAGCCCGAAGCCGGTCACGTCGGTCGCGCCGCGGATCCCCCGGGCGACGAGGATCTCGGACGCCGAGCGGTTCAGCCGTCGCATCGAGTCGATCGCGCCATCGAGCCATGCGTCCGTCGTCGACCCTCGCCGCCGACCGGAGACGAGCAGTCCCGTGCCGAGCGGCTTCGTCAGGACGAGCCGGTCGCCCGGGCGCGCCCCGCCCTTGCGCAGGAGCCGGTCGGGGTGCGCGACGCCGATCGCGGCCAGCCCGTATTTCGGCTCGGGATCCCGGATCGTGTGCCCACCGGCGAGGATGCCGCCCGCCTCCCGCACCTTCCTGGAGGCTCCGGCGAGCACCGCGGCGAGCGCATCGAGCGGGAAGCCCTCGGGGAACGCCGCGATGGAGAGCGCGAACAGCACCCGGCCACCCATGGCGAAGACGTCGGACAGGGCGTTCGCTGCGGCGATCTCGCCGAACACCATCGGGTCGTCCACCAGCGGCGGGAAGAAGTCCAGCGTTCCGATGACGGCCAGGTCCGGGGCAACCAGATACGCGGCCGCATCGTCGGGGGGCTGGAGACCCGCCACCAGCTCGGCGGGTGCCGACTCGGCGCGCAGGCCCGCCAGCGCCTGAGCCAGCAGATCGGCGCCGAGCTTGGCCGCACAGCCGCCGCAATCCGTCAGCTCGGTGAGGCGGAACGGGACGCGGTCGAGCGCATCGAGGGACGCCATCCGGCGATGATAGGCCCCGTTGTCGCCGGAGCGACAGCCGACGGGCTCCGGGGCTGACAGACGCAGCCTCGCGACCCCGCTACAGTGCCTGCACGACGGCCCGGAGCGCCGCCGCGGAGCTGGAGACCGAGCCATGTCCACACCCGATCGCGATCCCGCCAGCGAGGCCATCGAGCCGAACGGCGGACCCGACGCCTCCGAGGAGGCCGATACCGAGGCCCACTCGCTCGGCACTGAGCAGCTCGCGCGGCTCCAGGTTCGCGAGCGGAACCGCGAGGCCGACGCCTGGGCCAGGGGCGAGGCGGCCCGGCGCGGCTCCAAGAGCCTCATCGACCGCATCCGGCGGCGCTGAACACTCGCTACGGATCGCCCGGGACGGCACGGAGCCGTCGCGGGGCCTCGGCTGAACCCTCGGCCGACCTGGCGCTACCATCGCGCCGGGAGCGGCTGGGTCCCGGTGGGCCTCCCGGTCTTCAAAACCGGTGACGCGGCGCTCGACGCGGCGTGGTGGGTTCGACTCCCATGCGCTCCCGCCACGAGGAGTCGTCGTGCCCGAGGAGCAGCGCCCGCGCCCGCCGAGCGTCGAGCGGCTGCTCGCCGCGGCCCGCCCCGGCCTGGGCGAGCGGGACCACCGAGCGCTCGTCGCGCTGGCGCGGGAGGTCGTGGCCGAGGAGCGGGGCGATCTCGAGGCCGGTCGTCCGCCGCGGGACCTGGAGACGCTGGGGCGGCGGCTCCTCGATCGCCTCGATGCCCTGGCAGGGCCGGCCGGGAGCGGGCCCGCGAGGGTCGTCAACGCGACCGGCGTCATCGTCCACACGAATCTCGGCCGCGCGCCATGGCCGGACGCCGCGATCGCCGCCGCCGACGCAGCCGCGCGCGACTACCTCCTCCTCGAGCTCGACCAGGTGAGCGGCCGACGCGGCCGACGATACCGGCTGGCCGAGGAGCACCTCGTCGCGCTGACCGGCGCGGAGGACTCGCTCGTCACCAACAACAACGCCGCGGCCGTCGCCCTCGCCGTCCGGCTGGCGGGGCGGGGCGGCGTCGCGGTGGCTCGCGGAGAGCTCGTCGAGATCGGCGGCGGCGTCCGGATCCCCGACATCGTCCGGCGGGCAGGGGCGCGCCTCGTCGAGGTCGGGACGACGAACCGGACCCGGGTCGCCGACTTCGCCGAGGTCCTCGCGGCCGGGCGGGCCGCGATGGTCCTGCGCGTCCACCCGTCGAACTTCCGCCTCGAGGGCTTCGTGGAGTCGCCCGATCCGGCGGAGCTCGCGGCGCTCGCCCACG
>JAPVSP010000138.1:0-15868 GCA_047519685.1 Chloroflexota bacterium | reverse complement strand
GGGGAGGGTCTTCTTCGCCTGGAACGGGCTCGAGCGCCCCGGCCAGGCGAAGGGGACCGTCAACCTCTACGTCACGCTCTCGGTCGATGGCGGCGCCACCTGGACGACCTCCCGGGTCGACGTGTCGCAGGCGCCGCTCTCGTGCGGCTGTCCGGGCTGGGACTTCTGGGGGCCGCAGATGGCCCTCGCCACCGATGCGCTCGACCGTGTCTACGTCGCCTGGAACGCGAACCGTACGGCCGGCGCCCCGAGCCGCCTGTACGCGGCCCGGTCGGTCGACCACGGCGCCAGCTGGCAGTCGCTGGGGGACGTGTCCGGTGCGCCCAGCGGGGCGAACAACGTCTTCCCGGCCCTCGTCGCGACGGGCAGCGGCGATGTCCGGATCGCCTGGATGGACGACCGCAACGGGTCCGACGCCGGCGGGAACGACCCGGGTGCCCGCTGGAACACCTGGTATCGCGCATCGGCCGATGCCGGGGCCACCTGGTCCGTCGAGACGAAGCTCTCGGCCTACGTGCCGGGCTACACGTACAAGCTCGCGAGCCCTCGGGACGGCTTCCTTCAGCCGTACGGCGATTACTTCGAGCTCGACCTCGACGGCGCCGGGCGGACGGTCGCGCTCTGGGGCGAGGGCAACAGCTACGCCGGCCCCGGCAACGTCTGGTTCGCCGGACCCTGAGCGTCGAGGCGGGGTCGGGCTACGCTGGGATGTCCGCGAGCAGGGCCGCGAGTTCCAGGGCGTTCGTCGAGCCGTAGTTCGCGTAGCAGTTGTTCATCAGGACGTGGGTCTGGCGGGCGGCCCCCGCGGCCTGCCGGATCCGGGGGGCCCAGGCGGCCAGCTCAGGGCGATCGTAGAGGTAGCGGAACTTCTCCACCGGCGGCACGCCGGGCCGCTCCCAGGTCTCCGAGCGGTGCCCGTGGAAGCGGACGACCGCCAGGTCCGGCGAGGTCGTCGCGACGATCGGCGGGACGCTCGACCGGAAGCCCTGCGGCTCGTCCACGAGCACGAGCGGGATCGTCTCGTCCCGGAGGAAGCCGAGGGTCCGCTCGAGGTTCCTCTCGTTGAACCAGCTCGCGTTGCGGAACTCGACGGCGACCGGCAGCCCGAGGTCGGCGAGGCGCGCCTTCGCCTCCCGGATCGCGTCACGGTTCTCCGACGAGGTGAAGAACCAGCGCGGGTACTGGAGGAAGACGGCGCCGAGCTGGCCGGCCTCGCGGAGCGGGGCGAGCCCGTCGGCGAACAGGCGCCAGACCTCGTCGCGGAGCTCGGGTGGCAGGTCCTTCGCGTAGATCCGGGGCTTCCCGGCCACGCCGGCCGGCAGCTCCGCCCGGAGGGCCTTCGGCAGGCGGCGGGTCTCGGTCGGCTGACCGGTCAGTACCGCGTGCGCCTTGACATCGAAGATGAAGTCGGGTGGCGTCCGCTCCACCCATAGCTCCGCGGTGCGCCTCGATGGCAGGGCGTAGTAGGTGGCGTCCACCTCGACGACCGGGAACCGGCCCGCGTAGAAGGCGAGGCGGTCCTCGGCATCCCTCGCGCTGGACGGGTAGAACACGCCCGCGGCCGTCATCGTCGGGTCCGTCCAGCTGGCGGTCCCGACCCGGATCTCCCCGCCGCCCGGGACCGGGATCGGCACGGCCGCCGCCTCCTCGATCCCGGCGGCTCGCTCGGCGGCGACCTCGTAGCCCGGGTCGTGGACGGGCTCGAGATCGGGGGCGCGCGTCGCCAGCGCGAGCCGGGCGGCGGACTCGTCGGGGGCGCGGCGGCCGCCGCCCCGGGACGGCCGCGAGGGCTCCTGACGCTGGCTGGATCCGGTCATGCCGCCCTCACCCTCACAGATCCCACTCGGCCGGCTGGAACGCCAGCGCGGTCGTCGCGATCGGCTCGTCCTCACGGCGCGTGGGATCGACCGGTCGGAGCAGGAGCGCCCCGAGCGCGAAGGATCCGACGGCGACGAGGAAGGCGAGGCGGGTGCCGAGCGCCTCGCCGCCGAGCGCGCGCGACGTCAGGAACACGATGACGCCCGCCGTGACGACCGCGACCGTGCCGGCGAGGCCGGTGGCCACGTTGCTCAGGCCCATGTAGCGGCCCGAGTCCGCCTTCGGGATGATGTCGGTCATGAGCGCCCAGTCGACGGCGATGAACGTCCCGCCGGCGAGGCCGACGAGGATGGCCCCGGCCAGCGTGACCCAGACGATCGGCGCGACCGCGATGATCGCCGAGCCCGCGAGGCCGAAGCCGCAGGCGGTGAAGATCAACGCCTTCCGCCCGTACCGATCCGACAGCCTCGCCGACGGGACACTCGCGAGCACGACGCAGACGCCCAGGACGATGGTGGCGGCTCCGACCCACAGGCCCCGCTCGTTGGTGCCCATGCCGAGCGCGGAGCTCAGGTAGAAGTCGATCTCCCGCGTGAGCATGCTGACGCCGGCCAGGATGAACAGCCGCGAGGCGACGAGGTAGACGAAGCTCCGCTCGCGGAGGACGTCGCGACCCCACGTCTCGAGCGCGATCTCCGCCCACGACCGCCCGGCGCGGGCCTTCGCCCGCCGACCCTCGTCCACGCTCAGGACGGTCACCAGGGCGGTGGACAGCTCGACGATGCCGATGGCGATCGTGGCGACC
The DNA here is from genome assembly GCA_047519685.1 of Chloroflexota bacterium. Taxonomy (GTDB): domain Bacteria; phylum Chloroflexota; class Limnocylindria; order Limnocylindrales; family CSP1-4; genus JAPVSP01. The sequence goes on along the minus strand of JAPVSP010000138.1, from coordinate 13,245 downwards.
GTGAAGTCGGGCGTGGATCCCTTCGGCGCGAGCGCCAGGGGTAGCGACACGACGATGGTCCCGGCGAGCGGCCCGAGGACCGACATGATGCCGACGAGGGCGCTGGCGAACCCGACCTGCTCCGCCGGCACGAGGTCGGGGACGTAGCCCTGGAACGGTCCCTGGGCGAAGTTCGAGCTGAGCTGGAGGAGCAGGTAGAAGGCGGCCATCGCGACCACGACGTTCGACGTCGCCAGGCCGGCCAGGAACACGAGGTCGAGGCCGGAGCCGATGACGATGTACGGCTTGCGCCGGCCCCAGCGGGAGATCGTGTAGTCGCTGATCGAGCCCGCCATCGGCTGGACGAGGATCGCCACGATGGCCCCCAGGCCGCTGACGATGCCGACCGTGAGGTTGGCCGTCCCGGCCGGGACCAGGAGCTTCAGCCGCTCGGGCAGGACCACCGTGTCGAGCGCGGTGAAGATCATCGTCAGCCCGAACCAGTAGATGGACAGCTGGACGAGCTGGAGCATCGGCAGCTCGCGTGTCGGGCGCCCATCCGTCGCGAACGCCCCATGGGTCGCGCCCTCGCTGGTCACGGTCGCCCCTCCCTCATCCCCGCGCCGCCGGTCACGGCCGGGCACGTCCCGACGACGCTCGACGGGGCGCACCGTCGCGCCTGCGGCGGTGCCTCGTCACCGGCTAGTCTGGAGCAGGTGCCCGGCGGGATGGAAGGGCCGCGGCACATCCCGCAGGGAGCGCGCATGCCCTGGCCCGATCGTCCGGCCGACCTCGTCCTGGTCGATGGCGCCGTCGCCACGATGGATGCCGCACGCCACTGGGCCCGGGCCGTCGCCGTGGCGGACGGACGGATCGTGGCCGTCGGTCGCGACGCCGACGTCGAGCGGCTCGTCGGGCCGCGGACCAGGCGGATCGACCTGGCCGGCCGGACGCTCCTCCCGGGCTTCCAGGACGCCCACGTGCACCCGTCGATGGCGGGGGTCGGCCTGCTCCGCTGTCCGCTCCACGACCTGCCGCGGACGCTCGAGGCCTACCTCGCCGCGATCCGCGCCTACGCCGAGGGGCACCCCGAGGCCGAGTGGATCCTGGGCGACGGCTGGTACATGGCGGCCTTCCCGGGCGGGACGCCGTCCCGGCACGAGCTCGACCGAGCCGTCCCCGACCGGCCGGCCTTCTTCATCAACCGGGACGGCCACGGCGCATGGGCGAACTCCCGGGCGCTGGAGCGGTTCGGCATCGACCGCGACACCCCGGATCCGCCACACGGCCGGATCGAGCGCGACGAGGCCGGCGAGCCGAGCGGGACGCTGCACGAGGGTGCGATGGAGATGGCGAGGGCCCAGGTGCCAGCGCCCACGCTGGAGGAGCGGGCCCGGGGCATCGAGCTCGCCCAGGCGTACCTCCAGCGACTCGGCATCTCGTCCTGGCAGGACGCCTGGGTCACCGAGGAGGATCTCCGGGCATACCGGCTCGTCGCCGAGCGCGGCCGACTGACCGCGCGTGTCGTCGCCGCGCTGTGGTGGGAGCGCGAGCGGGGGGGCGAGCAGATCGACGAGCTCGTCGAGCGGCGGCGCGGGGGCTCGCTCGGCCGACTCACCGCGGGCACCGTGAAGATCATGCAGGACGGCGTCGCCGAGAACTACACCGCGGCCATGCTCGAGCCGTACCTCGACGGGCACGGCACGGCGACCGGGAACCGCGGCCTGTCGTTCGTGGATCCCGAGGCGCTGAAGTCGCACGTCACCCGACTCGACGCGCTCGGCTTCCAGGTCCACTTCCACTCGCTGGGCGACCGCGCGGTCCGCGAGGCGCTCGATGCGGTCGAGGCGGCGCGGGCGGCGAACGGCCCGTCGGACGGCCGTCACCACCTCGCCCATCTCCAGGTCGTCGACCCGCTCGACGTCCCGCGCTTCCGCCGCCTGGGGGCGGTCGCCGACATCCAGCCGTACTGGGCGTGCCACGACCGGCAGATGGTCGACCTGACGCTGCCCTACCTCCCCCCGGAGCGAGCACGGCTCCAGTACCCCTTCCGCTCGCTCCTCGATGCGGGCGCGGTCCTGGCGGCCGGCAGCGACTGGGCGGTGAGCACCCCGAACGTGCTCATGGAGGCCGAGGTCGCCGTCGAGCGGATCTCGCCGGAGGACCGCACCGCCGAGCCGTTCCTGCCCGCCGAGCGCCTCGGCCTGATGGACGCGCTGGCGGCGTTCACCATCGGCTCGGCCTATGTCAACCACCTCGACGACCGGACCGGCTCGATCCAGGTCGGCAAGCTGGCGGACATCGTCGTCCTCGACCGTGACGTGTTCGACCGCGGGAGCGGGCCGATCGGCGACGCACGAGTCGTCCTCACGCTCATCGAGGGCCAGACGGTCTTCGAGGACGGCGCGCTCGAGCGACGCTGAGCGGGCCGCGGGCGGGGCGGACGGAACAGGCCGGCGCCTGACGACCCTCAGGGCCGCGGGCTGTCCTCGCTACCGCGCTCCCGGAGGAACCGCTCGATCTCGGAGATCAGGTCGTCGCCCGACGGCAGGCGTGCCTCGTCGGCCATCGCCTCGAGCCGGGCGACGTAGGCTCGCGAGGTCTCGTCGGCCGCCGTGGCCGCGTCGAGCTTGAGCCGCAGCTGGCGCGCCTCGTCCGGGAGCGCCCCGAGCGGGGCTGACACGTCGAGGTGTCTCCCCACCGCCCGGAGCAGCTCGACCGCCGCCCCCGGGTACGGTCCGGTGACGTAGTGCGGCACCTGGGCGAAGTAGCCAACGGCCGGGATGCCCGAGCCGGAGACCGCCAGCTCGAGGACCGAGAGCGCGGCCGACGGTACGCGCATGACGCCGGCGGGGCCAGCCTGGATGCCACCCTGGAGAAGGTCCGGTCGGCTCGCCGTTCCCAGCACGGGGACCGGCCGCGTGTGCGGGACGGCCGCAGGGATCGCACCCAGGCTGATCCACTCGGCGACACCGAGCCGCAGGGTGAGCTCGACGGCCGCGTCGGCGAGCTCGTGCCAGCGGTAGTCGGGCTCCGGGCCCGCGAGCACGAGCAGGTCGCGGTCGTCCAGCCGGCGGCGACGGATGCTCAGCTCGGGCCACGTGAGCTCGGCGAGGCGGCCATCGACGATCTCGAGGCTCGGGCGCCTGGCCCGGTAGTCGTAGATCGCGTCGGCGTCGAAGCTCACGACGACGGGCCCGTCGTCGGCGAGCTGTGTCGCGGCGAGGGAGGCCGCCCCGCCCGCGTCCACCCAGCCGTCGAACGCCACCACGAGGGCGGGGGCGATGAGATCGTCGACAGGGCCCAATCGGTAGAGCGCCACCGGCGAAGGATACGGCGCCGCCCGCACGTGGGTCTCCCCGGGACCCACGAGCCGAACGCCCCACCCGACGGGTGCCGCTCGGCCTGCGGATGACACCCTTCCAGCCCGTGGTCGCCGGCGGTGACCCCGGGCACACTGGCGAGGCGTCCCGCCAGCGCCGGCGGCGCGCAGCCGGCGACGGGATCGACACGATGACCCTACGGATCGACGGCCTCCGCAAGCGGTTCGGGGAGGTCCAGGCCCTCGACGGCGTGACGTTCAGCGTCCAGCCCGGCGAGGTCTACGGCTTCCTCGGGGCGAACGGGGCCGGCAAGACGACGACGATGCGCATCGCCCTCGGCCTCCTCCGCGCGGACGAGGGGACAGTGACCTGGCGGGACCGGCGGGCCCACGACTGGCCCCGCCGAACCTGGGGCTACCTGCCCGAGGAGCGTGGCCTGTACGGCCGGATGCCGGTCGTCGAGCAGCTGGTGTTCTTCGCCTCCCTGTACGGGGTCTCGCGGGCCCGCGCCCGCCGGGACGCGCTCGGCTGGCTGGCCCGCTTCCGGATCTCCGAGTACGCCGGCCGGCGAGCCGAGAGCCTGTCGAAGGGCAACCAGCAGAAGGTCCAGTTCATCGCGACGATCCTCCACGACCCGGACGTGCTGCTCATGGACGAGCCGTTCGCCGGCCTCGACCCGGTCAACGTCGCGCTGCTCAAGTCCGCCTTCCTCGAGATGCGCGATCGGGGCAAGACCCTCGTCTTCAGCACCCACCAGCTCGACATGGCCGAGGAGCTGTGCGACTCGGTCGCGATCATCGACCACGGCCGGCTGGTGACGGCGGGCCCGACCCGCGAGGTCAAGCGATCGACCGGTCACCAGGTCGTCCGGCTGGCCACCTCGCGGGACGGCAACCTCGACTGGCTCGAGTCGCTCCCGCACGTGCGGGTGACCCGGCCCGGACGCGACTTCACCGAGCTGCGCGTGGACGCCGGGACGGATCCACAGGTCGTCCTCCGAGCGGCCATCGGCCGCGGCGACGACGTCCTGCGGTTCGAGGTGGCCGACCCGTCGCTCGAGGAGGTGTTCGTCGAGCGCGTCGGGGCGCTCGACGTCGAGGAGCGGACGCTGGCCGCGGCGCCCGCGGAGGGTCGACCGTGAGCACGATCTCGAACATCGTCGCGGTCGCCCGCCGCGAGGCCATGGTCCGGGTGCGGACGCGCAGCTTCATCCTCGGGACCGCCCTGCTCGTCGTCGGCGTCATCGCCATCGCGCTCGTGCCGGTCATCGTCCAGTACTTCGAGCGGGGTGCGAGCCAGCGCGTCGAGGTCTGGGTCGGCGCGAGCGATCTCAAGGCGGACCCGGTCCCCACGCTGCGCGTCCTGCTCAACGCCACGACGAGCACCGGTGGGACGGGGACGGGAGAGCCGGCGCAGACCTTCAGGGTCACGGCGGTACCCGAGCTGGCCGCGGCCCGCGAGGACGTCATGGCTGGCCGCGCGACGGCGGTCCTGGGGATCGAGCGGGGCGCCGACCGCGAGCTCAGGTTCACCCTCTACACGAACGAGGTGGCGACCGGTCGGACGGCCCAGCTCATCCGCCAGGCGTCGAACGCGGTCGCGATCGCCGACCGGCTCGACCGCCTCGGCATCGCTCCGACCGACCAGGGCTCCCTCTTCAGCCCGGCGGGCTTCGCGGTCGCGTGGCCCGACCCGGCTCGGGCCGAGCCCACGGCCAGCACGACCGAGATGGGCTCGGCGTACCTCCTCGGGTTCGGGATGACCGTCCTGATCTTCATGATGATCGTGCTCTACGGGAACTGGGTGGCGATGAGCGTCGTGGACGAGAAGTCGTCGCGGGTCATGGAGGTCATCCTGAACGCCGCGACGCCGTTCCAGCTCCTCAGCGGCAAGGTCCTCGGCGTCGGCGCCGTGGCGCTCCTCCAGTATCTGGCGATCCTCCTCGCCGGCGGCGTCGCGCTGCTCCTCCAGGGACGGGTCGCCTCGCTGATCCTCGGCGACGCCGGCGGCGTGGGCCTGCCCGAGGGGCTCACGATCGCCATGCTGCTCGTCTTCGGCCTGTACGGGGTCCTCGGGTTCCTGCTCTACGCCGTCCTGTACGCGGCCGCCGGCTCGCTCGTCAGTCGCCAGGAGGACGTCAACTCGGCGGTCATGCCGATGAGCCTCGTCTCCGCCGCCGGCTACTTCGTCGCGGTCTACGCCTCGACCGGGCTCCTCGACGTCCGGGCGGGCTGGATCGTCGCGCTGTCGCAGGTGCCGTTCGTCAGCCCCTTCCTGATGCTCAGCCGGGTCGTGGCGGGCGAGGCGGAGATCTGGGAGATCGCGCTGTCCGTGGCCATCCTCGTCATGACCACGGTGGGTGCGCTCTGGGTCGCCGGCCGGGTCTACGCGGCAGGCGTGCTGCTCTACGGACAGCGGCCTGGGCTGCGGGCGATCTGGCGGATGATGCGGGTCGGGATCTAGGCCTCCGGGCGGCCCGCCTGGCCCGAACGCCCCCGGGGGCGTCGGCGGCCGCGGTGCCGCGGGGTCAGCTCGCGAACGGATCCTCCCCGTTGCCGATCCGGGTGAGCGCCCGTCCGAGGGCCCGCATCGCGAGCCGGTGCATCCACGGGCCGAACGAGACGCGGGCCACGCCGAGCTCGGCGAGACGCGCGAGGCTCGGCGCCTCGGGCCGAGCGTAGACGTTCAGCGGCCCGCCGACCCCGGACACGAGCGCCGCGATGGTCGCCTCGTCCGCCGCCATGATCGGGTAGACACAGTCGGCGCCCACCGAGACGTACAGGCGACCCCGCCGGATGGCCTCGTCGAGACGCCACTCGAGCGGCCCGATCTCGCCCTCGAACACGTCGACGCGAGCGTTGATGACGAGCGGAACGCCCGCCGCTCGGGCGGCCTCCCGGATCTCGGCGATCCGCTCCGCCTGGAGCCCGGCCTCGACGAGGCCCCCCGCCCGGTGGTCGGTGTCCTCGATGTTGCAGCCGACCGCGCCCGCGTCGAGCAGGCGGTCGACGAGCTCGGCCGCCGGCAGCCCGTAGCCCGCCTCCATGTCGGCCGTCACCGGCACGGCGACCGACCTCGCGATCCGCCCGACCGCCCGGAGCATCTCGTCGACCGGGGCGGCCTCGCCATCGGCGAAGCCCAGGTTCGCCGCGACGGCGGCGCTCGTCGTCGCCACGGCCGGGAAGCCGGCCGCCTCGACCGCCCGCGCGGAGGCGGCGTCCCAGGCGTTCGGCAGCACGAGGGGTCGGCCGGGCACGTGGAAGGCCCGGAGCTGCTCGGCCAGAGCCGCGAGTCCTGCCGTCATCGGCGATCCCACCTCCCGGCGCAGGCGCCCCAGCCGGGGCGCGGTCCGGCGTCAACGGTACCGCCCCGGCGCATCCCGGGTCCGGCTCCGTGGCCCTGGTCCGGCCGGCGTATCGTTGTGGCATGAAGGGCGATCGTGTCGAGATCCTCGTGGACGCGGGCGGCGGCGTCCAGCAGTACGAGATCGTCGCCACGCGGGCCGGCCGTCGGATCGAGGTCTCGACCGCGCGGGGCGTCGTGGAGGTGACCGAGGTCACCCGGTCCGGGACGCCCGTCCGGAGCGGGCGTTTCATGGCCTCGCGGCTCGTCGCGCTCGTCGAGCACCCGGCGCTCGAGTCGCCGGCCGCCGGCGTCGAGGAGACGACCCGGCGTCGACTGGGCCGCGGCGCAGAGGAAGGCGGCCCACGGCGGGGAAGAGGCGCCCGCGCCGGGGCCGGAGGGCATGGCCTCGACCAGCTCGAGCTGCTCGGGCCGGCCGGCGAGCCGTCCGGCCCGGAGGAGCCGCCCTGGCCGAGCGGGGCGGTCGGGGCGGACGAGCCCGCGGACGGGGAGACGCGGGCCGGACCGTAGGCGCCAGCGGCCATGGGCCAGGGCGCTCGACCGCGATCAGCGGCCCGCCAGCTCGGCAACGAGCGGGGCCATGGCTTCCATCGCCCGGCCCGGGATCGCGTAGTAGCTGATGCCGAGCCGGTCGCGGCGCGCCCGGAGCTGGTCGCGCAGCTGACCCAGGGTGCCGTAGAGGACGTACGGCGTGCCGATCAGGCTCGAGGCGATGGACTTCGTCGCCGTCATCAGCGACTCGAGCGGCGGCCGTCCGCTGCCGACGATGCCGGCGTCGCCGACGATGACGTTGAGCTCCAGCCGCTCGAAGCGCGCCCCCGCCGCCTCGCGGACGATCTGGACCTTCCGTGCCGTCGCGCCCTCGGTCGCCTGGCCGATCATGGGGCGGCCGCGCGCGTCGAACTGGGGCTCCATGGCCACGATGTCCGCCTCGCGAGCCGCGAGGCGGAGCATCCGCGGACCCCCGCCACCGATGAGGATCGGTGGGCGCGGGCGACCTTCGACCAGCGGCCCGAGCCTCGCCCCGCGCAGCCGGTAGTGGTTCCCCTCGTCGTCGACCGTCTCGCCGGCGAGCAGGCGCTTCACGAGGCCGAGCGACTCGCTCAGCCGGTCGATCCGCCTCGCGGGTGGGTCGTAGGGAAGCCCCAGGTTGCGGTAGTCCTGGGTGCTCCAGCCCGCCCCGAGCCCGAGCTCGAAGCGACCGCCGGACAGCAGATCGAGCGTCGCCGCCTCGCGCGCGAGGACGAGCGGGTGCCGGTAGTCGTTGGCGAACACGTAGCTCCCGACCCGCAGCGTCGTCGTCGCCGCGGCCGCCGCCGTCAGGGCCGCGATCGGGGCGAGCTGCCGGCCGAGGTGGTCGGGCATGAGCAGGATGCTGTAGCCGAGCCCCTCCGCCCGCCGTGCCGTGGCCGCCCAGTCCTCTGGGGAGTGGGCCCAGCTTGCCATCACCCCGAACCGGAACGGGTGCATCGCGCGCTCCTCGCCTGATCCGGACCTGCGCCCGATCGGCCGGTCGTCCGACGGCCGTGCCAGGACCCCACCGCTCGCGCGGCCGGTGACCCTCGGCCGGCCGCTAGACGGCCTCCTCGAGCGCCTCGACGAACTGGCTGTTGTACAGCTCGTGGTAGAAGCCGCGTCGCGCCAGGAGCTGCTGGTGCGTGCCCTGCTCGACGATCCGGCCGTGGTCCATCACCAGGATCGTGTCGGCGTCGCGGATGGTCGACAGCCGATGGGCGATGACGAAGGTCGTCCGGCCGTGCATCAGGCGGGCCATCGCCCGCTGGATGAGGACCTCGGTCCGGGTGTCGACCGAGCTCGTCGCCTCGTCGAGGATGAGGATCGGCGGGTCGGCCAGGAAGGCCCGGGCGATCGTGAGCAGCTGCTTCTCGCCCTGCGAGAGGTTGGAGGCCTCGTCGTCGATGACCGTGTCGTAGCCATCCGGCAGCGTCCGCACGAAGTGGTCGACGTGGGCCGCCTGGGCGGCCGTGACGATGTGCTCCTCGCTGGCCTCCTCGTCGCCGTACGCGATGTTCTCGCGGATCGTGCCATGGAACAGCCACGTGTCCTGGAGGACCATCCCGAAGGTCCGGCGCAGGTCGTTCCTGGTCATCTCTCGCGTGTCGATCCCGTCGACGGTGATCCGGCCCCCGTCGATCTCGTAGAAGCGCATGAGCAGGTTGACGACGGTCGTCTTGCCGGCGCCCGTCGGGCCGACGATCGCGACCGTCTCGCCCGGGTGGACGACCAGGTCCAGGTCCTCGATGAGCGGCGTCTCGGGCTCGTAGCGGAACGAGACGTCCTCGAGCACCACCCGGCCGAGCGGCTCACGGATGACCTGCGGGGTCGCCGTGTCGGGGATCTCCTCGCCCTCATCGAGCAGCTCGAACACCCGCTCCGCCGACGCGACGGCCGACTGCAGGACGTTCATGATGCTGGCCGTCTGGACGATCGGGAAGGTGAACTGGCGGGAGTACTGGATGAACGCCTGGACGTCGCCGAGCGACATCTGGCCCGATGCGACCCGGACGCCGCCGATGACCGCGATCGCCACGTAGTTGAGGTTGGCGATGAAGTTCAACGACGGCTGGATGATCCCGGAGATGAACTGCGCCCGGTAGCTCGCCTGGTAGAGCCGCTCGTTCTCGCGGTCGAACGTCTCGATCGCCTCGCGCTGCCGGCCGAAGACCTTGACGACGCTGTGGCCGGTGTGCATCTCCTCGACGTGGCCGTTCAGGCTCCCGGTCGACTCCCATTGGGCGGCGAACTGCTTCTGCGAGCGCCTGGCGATCTGCATCGTCAGGGCGATCGAGAGCGGCACGGTCAGGAGCGAGATGACCGCCAGGATCGGGCTGATCGTGAACATCAGGATCAGCACGCCGATGACCGTGAACAGCGCCGTGATCAGCTGGGTGAGGCTCTGCTGGAGCGACTGGGCGATGTTGTCGATGTCGTTCGTGACCCGGCTGAGGATGTCGCCGCGAGGGTGGCCGTCGAAGTACCGCAGCGGCAGCCGGGCCAGCTTGCGGTCGGCGTCCCCGCGAAGGCGATAGACGGTCCGCTGCGAGACGCCGGCCATGATGTACGCCTGCAGCCAGCTGAAGATCGCGCTCAGCAGGTAGATCCCGACGAGGAGGAGCAGGATCCGCCCGAGCGCGTCGAAGTCGACGCCGACACCCGGCGTCACGTGCATGCTCGCGAGCATCTCGGCGCGCTGCGTGTCCCCGGCCGCGCGGAGCGCCGCGACCGCCTGCTCCTGCGTCACGCCGGGCGGGAACAGCTTGCCCACGACACCCGAGAACAGGATGTCGGTGGCGCCGCCGAGGATCTTCGGGCCGAGGACCGCGAACGAGACGCTGACGATCGCCAGGATCATGACCAGGACGATGGACGGAGCTTCGGGCCGGAGCTGGCCGAGCAGCCGCTGGAACGACCCGCGGAAGTCCTTCGACCTGTCGGCCGCGACCATCATCCCGTGGCCCCCGGGACCCCCGAACCCGCCCCGCATGGGGCCGCGGCGCATCCCGGAGCCCGGACCGGGACCCATGCCCGCGCCACCCATGCCCGGCCGGTCGCTCGTGCCCGGGCCGCTCACGCCGCCTCCGCCGGGGACAGCTGCGAGTAGACGATCTCCCGGTACGTCTCGCAGCTCGCCATGAGCTCACTGTGGGTGCCGATCCCGGCGACCCCGCCGTTCTCCATGACGACGATCCGGTCGGCGTTCATGATCGTCCCGACGCGCTGGGCGACGATGAGCACGGTGGCCGTGCCGAGCTCGCGGTGGAGGGCCGCCCGGAGCATCGAATCCGTCTTGAAGTCGAGCGCCGAGAAGCTGTCGTCGAAGATGTAGATCTCGGGCCGCTTCGCGAGCGCGCGAGCGATGGCGAGGCGTTGCCGTTGCCCGCCCGAGACGTTCGCGCCACCCTGGGTGATCGGCGCCGCGAGCCCGTCCGGCATCTCCCGCACGAACTCCGTCGCCTGGGCGACGTCCAGGGCGTGCCAGAGGTCCGCCTCGGGCGCTCCCTCCTCGCCGTAGCGCAGGTTGGAGGCGACCGTCCCGCTGAAGAGGAAGGCCTTCTGGGGGACCAGGCCGATCTTCTTCCACAGATCGTCCCGGGGCATCTCGCGGACGTCGACGCCGTCGACCAGCACGGCGCCGCCGGTGACGTCGTAGAAGCGCGGGATGAGGTTGACGAGGGTCGTCTTGCCGCTACCCGTGCTGCCGACCAGCGCGGTCGTCTCGCCCGGCCCGGCCGAGAACGAGATGCCCCGAAGCACCGGGTCCTCGGCGCCCGGATAGCGGAACTCGACGTCCCGGAACTCGACGTGCCCACGGCCGCGCCCGGGCCCGGCCGGCACCGCCGGGTCCTCGACGGACGGCCGGGCCAGCAGGACCTGCTGGATCCGGTCCGCCGACACCGCGGCGCGGGGGACCATGACGAACATGAAGACGGCCATCAGGACCGACATCAGGATCTGCATGAGGTAGGTGAGGAAGGCGGTCAGGTTGCCGATCGGCATCGCGCCGCTGTCGATCCGCTGGCTGCCGAACCACATGACGGCGACCGATGAGAGATTGAGGATCGCCATCATCGTCGGGATCGTCAGCGCGAAGAGCCGGTTGACCCGCAGCGACGTGTCCATGAGGTCCCGGTTAGCGGTGTCGAACCGCTGCTCCTCGTACTCGGTCCGGACGAAGGCCCGGATGACCCGGATCCCGGCGAGCGTCTCGCGCATCACCTGGTTGATCCGGTCGAGCTTCACCTGCATGGCCTTGAACAGCGGCACCGCCCGGACGAGGACGAGGCCGATGACGAGGCCCATCAGCGGCAGGATGACGACGAGGAGCCCGGACAGCGGGACGTCCTGGCGGAGGGCCATGACGATCCCGCCGACCATCATGATCGGGGCGAGGATCATCACGCTCAGCCCGAGCATGACGACCATCTGGACCTGCTGGACGTCGTTCGTGTTGCGGGTGATGAGGGAGGGGGTCCCGAAGTGGTTGACGTCGGCCTGCGAGAAGGCCTGGACCTGGCGGAAGATCGCGCTCCGGACATCCCGCCCGAACGCCATCGAGGTCCGGGCGGCCCAGTAGACGGCGATGATGGAGCAGATGCCCAGGAGGAGCGTGACGAGCAGCATGAAGCCGCCGGTCCGGATGATGTAGCCGGTGTCGCCCTTCACGACCCCGTTGTTGATGATCTCGGCATTGAGGTCCGGCAGGTAGAGGTTGGCGATCGCCTGGACGAGCAACAGCGCGATGACCAGCGCGAGCTGGTGCCAGTACGGCCGAAGGTAGCGAGCCAGGAGCCCTGTCATCGGCCGGCCTCCGCGGAGGGGACCTCGTCCGCGGGACAGTCGGTGCCGGCCGCGGCGGCGCTCGACTCGGCCGCCACGAGGCGAGCCCGCGCGGCGCGCAGGGCGCGCAGCCCGGCGAGGAGACCGGCAAGCTCGTCCTCGGAGAGCTCGAGCAGCAGCCCGCCGAGCCGGTCGCGCCGATGCGCCTCCATCTCCCGGAACACGCCGCCGCCGCGGTCGGTGGGATGGACGAGCACGACCCGGCGGTCCGCCGCGTCGTGGCGGCGCTCCACGAACCCGCGCCTCTCCATCCGGGTCACGATGCCGGTCGCGCTGGCGATCGAGACGTCGAGCGCCTCGGCGAGGTGGCTCATCGACATGGGCCCACGGGCCTCGAGGAGGGTGAGGACGTTCAGGTGGACCAGGCTCAGCGCACCGGCATGCCAGCGCTTGAACGTGCCGACACGGTCGCGGGGGTTCCAGGCGGTCAGCTCGTCGAGGAGCTCGTCGGCCAGGCCTCGCCGCTCGGAGGAGGGAGCCCCATTCCTCTGCCCCGCGCTGATATTCAACGCCATGTTGACAGTCTAGCGAGGCTCCGGCGGCCGCGCAATCGGTGGCGGCGACGGACCCGGGGCAGGCCCCGACGCGACGAACGGCACTCGCGAGCGGCGACGCCGGATCACAGCATCGACGATGGCAAAGCGCATCGGGGATGGGAGGCACCAGCGATGACCCGGACGATCGAGCCGGCGGCCGGCGACCTGGGCCGGGCGAGCGGCCCGGACGAGCGTGTCAGACGAGCCCTCGAAGGCGACGCGGGCGCCTGGGCCAGGGAGCACCTCGAGGCGGACATCGTCGGCTGGCTGACGACCCGGTCGCCGGACGGGCGCCTCCAGACCTCGGTGATCTCGTTCCTGTGGGACGGCTCGAGCGTCGTCTTCTACAGCCAGCCGGGCACCCCGAAGGTCCGGAACATCGCGGCCGAGCCATCCGTCTCGTTCAACCTCAACTCCGACCCGTACGGCGACCACGTCCTCGTGTTCGAGGGGATCGCCGCGGTCGATCGCACGATCGAGCCGTCGGACGTCGAGCCGGCGTACCGGGAGAAGTTCCGCACGCCGTACCGCCACTGGGGCATGGACGCAGAACGGACCGCCCGCGACTTCTCGGTCCCGATCCGGATCCGCCCGCTCCGCGCACGCGCCTGGTAGCGGTCAGGCGACCACCCCCCGTGCGGATCGGTGGGCGCCTCGAGCGCCTCCCCGGCCGGCCCGGAGTCGTC
>JAPVSP010000137.1:0-4059 GCA_047519685.1 Chloroflexota bacterium | reverse complement strand
TCTGCGCAGTCATGGACGCGCTGGGGATGGTTCATGCCGAAGAGCACTCGCCCGCGATGGTCTTCGGGGCTCAAGCTACAGGGCCGCAGCGGCCCCAGCGACGCCCGAGTTCGCCCGCCGCGTGCGATGCACAGACAGCTGCCATGGCACGGCCGCCTCAGGAGGGCCCCTCCGCCGTCGCCCGGGAGATCGCCCCGGATGTGTACTGCCTGGGGCCGCGGGGACGCACGCAGACTGACGTCTACTTCGTGCGCTTCGGATCGTCGTGGACCCTGATCGATGCTGGCTGGGCGAAGGACGGTCCGCGGATCAAGGAGGCCGCGGAGTCGGTGTTCGGGGCCGACGCGCGTCCAGCCTCGATCCTGCTCACGCACTTCCACCCCGATCACGGCGGCTCAGCACTTCAGCTGGCGCGGATCTGGGACTGTCCGGTCTACGTGCACCCCGACGAGCTGCCGCTCGCCGATGGCGACTTCGCAGCGATCACGAAGTACGCCGGCCCGCTCGACCGCTGGGTCGTCCTGCCCCTGATGCGCGCCATGGGTCGGCGGCGCCGTGAGGCGACGCTCGCCAGATCGAGCCTCAGCGAAGTCTCGCGCCCGCTCGAACCAGGCGCCGGGGTCCCGGGTCTTCCGGGCTGGGAGTGCATTCCCACGCCGGGCCATACGCCGGGCCACGTTTCGTTCTTCCGCGTCAGCGACCACGTCTTGATCACGGGCGACGCCGTCGTGACCCTGAAGGTCAATTCGTTGGCGGGTCTGCTGCTGCAGCAGCAAGGCCTGTCGGGGCCGCCGCGGTACACGAGCTGGAGCTGGCGGGCAGCCAAGGAGTCGGTTGCCACGCTCGCCCGGCTCGAGCCGAACGTGTTGGCGGGCGGCCACGGCACGCCCATGACCGGCGCCGAGACGGCGCCTGCCTTGCGCGCCTTCGCCGATCGGTTCTCCGGTCGCGCCACAACAGGGGACCCCAAGGCTGGTCATGGAGCAGCGCCGCGAGAACACGGCGAGTGAATGAGCCCCTGGCTGCGCTCCGGCGACGCCCGCCACGGCGGGCCACTTGCTGGTGACTGACTCGCGCCGCTCGTTGCGCCAACGACGTTGCCATGGTGAAGGGTGTGCGGGTCCCCCCATGGTCTTGGCGGTGGGGTTTCCGGCCCTATCAGCCGGTTGGGGCAGCGCGACCACCGCCACCGCTCGTCACGCGAGCGTCCGGTTCCTCTAGTGGACGAGCCAGATCCGCCATCCGCTGCCATCCCGGAGGGGAGCGACGATGAGGCCCTCGGATCCTCCCGACAGCGAGGCGTTGTTCGGGTGGCGAACCCACACGGCATAGGCTGATGCCAGGTCGGCGGTGGCCCGGATGTCCGCCTCCGCGGGGCCGACGTAAGCGTAGTCGAGCACGCTCCAGTCGAGGGTCGGTGCCTCGATCTCGAAGTCGGGTCCGCTCTGAGCCGCTTGTTCACGCATCGTGGTCAGCCACTGGTCACGTGATCCGGCTCGCTGCGAGAACGCGGAGAGCAGGTCCCACGCCGAGGCCGGATCATCGTTGACATAGATCGCCTGCTCGAACCGACGGACCGTTTCCAGGGCCGCACTCCGAGACCCACCGAGGTCGGCCGGGCGCCAGGTCGTGCCGCCGTCGGCGGACAGGTAGAGCGCCGCGGGTCCCGGATACGAGGGACCGGTCGGCACGAGGGCCGCGGCGTGGCGCGCATCGACGGCGCCGATCCAGACGATCCAGCCGCCACCCGCGAGGCCGCTCGTCGTGACGCCTCGCCAGCTCGCGCCCGCGTCGGCGGTGGCGAGGAACCCCATGGGGTTGACGCTGGGCAGCAGCCAGTGCGCGGCGTCGAGGATCGCCGGGCCGGCCGATGCTTCGACCGGTCGATCCGCCACGACCGACCACGACCGGCCGGCGTCGCCCGTGCGATAGATGCGGGTCTCGGGGTTGCCGACCTCGTCGGTCGACGCGATCGCGACGAACCCGGTGGCGGCATCGAGGAACCGCGGCGGGGCGACGAGCCAGCGGGCGGCGCCGCCCGACTGGCCTTCGAGGCCAGGGAGTCTCGCGTCCTGCCAGGTCCGCCCACCGTCGCGGCTGACGTCGAGGATCGGGTGGGTGTTCGGACCGGCCTCCTGCTCGGCTCCCGCCCACAGCGTCGAGGCGTCGCTCGCGCTGAACATCGAGCCGAGCGAGTCGTGGGTTCCCGCGACCCGCCAGGTGGCCCCGCCGTCGTCGGTCCGCAGGACCGTGCTTGTGCCGTTGCTGAAGCGCTGCGCCGAGCACAGCAGGTAGCCGTGTTGGGCGTCGACGAACACGAGCGACTGGGCAGTCGCGGCGTAGTCGCCCGGGATCGTGCTCTCCCGCCAGGTCTGCCCGCCGTCGGTGGTCCGGTGGACGACGAGGTGGAGCACGTCGGTCGGGGATCCGGTCGACACGGTCGACCCGGGCCCGGGCGTGATCAGCCAGGCGTGCGCGGCGTCGAGCACGAAGGTCGTCGGCGAGCCGCCGACGGACGTCGGGGTCACCGGCGGCATCGCGCTCCCGCGCCAGCTCGCTCCCGCGTCGGTCGAGACGAGCAGGGTCGAGCCCTGGATCGCCCAGAGTCCGCCGCCACCGAAGGTGCCCGCGAGGTCCGCGGCGGCCGCAGCGGTCGAGGGCCCTGGCGAGGCGCTGGGCCCGGGCGACGCCTTGGACGGCTGTGGCGAGAGGGTCGGCGTCGGCGACGCTCCGGGTGACGAGAGGAACCCGCCCGGGCGGAATCCGAGCCCGAGTCCGACCGCCACGATCGCGGCCGCGGCAAGGGCGGTGGCGACGGCCGGGCGCGTCCCGATCGTGAAGGCGGCCCGGACCGGCCGGCGTTCCAGGGCCTCGCCGACCCGGACCCCGAGCCCTCGCGGGGCCGGGCCCGGGTCGATGGACCGGTAGTGGGCTCGGAGGCGCTCCTCGAGCTCGTCGTCGGTCATCGCGCTGCCTCCTCGGAACGGCGCTCGGCGTCGAGCGCGGCGCGCAGGTGCCCGAGGGTCGAGTGGAGGCGCGACTTCACCGTCCCCTCGGGGATGCGGAGCCGCTCGGCGATCTCGGGGACCGTGAAGTCGCGCCCGAAGCGGAGCGCGAGGAGCCCCTGCTCGTCCGGCGTGAGGCGGGCGATGGCTGCGGCGAGGTCGGCGGGGGCACCTGATGGAGCAGGCGCGTGGCCCGCCGTCGGGTCGAGCTCGATGACCCGCGGCCGCCGGGCGCGCCGCCGGAGCTCGTCGCGGCAGACGTTGACGAGGATCCGGGTGAACCAGCCGTCCGCGCTCTCCCTGTCCCGGAGGGTTCGGCGTCGATCCCAGGCGAGCAAGGCGGCCTCCTGGACGGCATCCTCGGCGGCCAGCGCGTCGTGAAGGATGAACGTCGCGAGCCGGTAGGCGTCGTCGATCCGGGCGAGGAGCAGCCGGCGGACGACATCGTCCGTGGTCACGGACGACGCTGCCCTGTCGACCATGCCCTCCCCGCGGTCTGCCGTTTCGAGTCGTCGCCATGATGGACGAACGAGCGGGCCGCATCGTTCGATCTTCGGTCGCGCGGACCAGCCGAGAGGTCACCGGCCGAGCGACAGCGCGGAGCGACACCTAGCGCCCGAACACGCGGTCGCCTGCGCAGGGGGACGCGACCTACGGCGGCGACGGCCGGACGAGGGGTGTCGGATCCATGAGGAGGGTGGCCGCCGCTTCTCGTGTCCGGCTGGGGATCCAGGGAGCCGGCACGTCCGCCGGCTTGTAGCCTGGCGGGAGCTGCGCCGGGGCGGGTCCGGCTGATGGCCGGTGCCGTCGGAGCGGAACCAGGGGAACTCGGATCCCGACGGTCTGGGACGAGCGCCTCCAGGCCGGTCGTTGAAGGACTCGGGGGCGAGGTGTAGCCTCGGACCCTGCGCGGGCGAGGAGAACAGTTGCCGCGCGATGGCGGCCCCCGCAGCCAAACCCTGGACCGAGGACCTCAAGATGCGTCCCTCCGCTGGCGTCTTCGCCGCACTCGTTGCGGCACTCCTGGGTGCGGCAACGGTCTCGCCCACTTCGG
>JAPVSP010000136.1:0-5802 GCA_047519685.1 Chloroflexota bacterium | reverse complement strand
TCGGCCCTGGCCCGGCCGCTGAGGGAGCTGGCGGGGCTTGACACCGACGCCTGAGGCCGCTGGCCCACCCGAGGCCGCTGGCCCACCCGAGGCCGCTCGCCGGCCCGAGGGCCGCCGGCTCAGCTGACCGAGAGGAGCAGTAACGGATCGCCCAGCTTCTGGTCGTAGCGCGGGCGGAATCGCTCGGCGTTGTACATGGTCGCGACGTCGACCCTGCGTGGGCCCAGGCCCGGCTCGGGCAGCGGCGAGTGGCTGTACTTGCCGTCGCGCACGGCGACCATCCGGCCGGCGACGCCGTCCGCCATGAGGTCCACGGCGATGTTGGCGAACGTGATGGCGACCATCGAGTCGAGCGAATCCGGCTCACCGCTCCGGAGGTCGTAGGTGAGCTCCGAGGCGACCGTCTCGATGCCCGTACGCTCCTTGAGCTCCGCGGCCAGCACCTCGCCGATGTTCACCTTGTGGCGATGACCGAATGCATCGGCCTCGCCGACGTCCGCCATCTGGGCGCCCTGCCAGACCGCGCCCTCGGCCGTGATGACGAACGCGTAGTGACTGGGGTTGTTCCGGTGGTCGTCGGCGAGGATCGCGGTCAGCCGCTCGAGGTCGTACGGCGCCTCCGGGATCAGGCAGCGGGCCGAGGTCACGTAGGCCGTGTACAGCGCCGTGAACCCGGCGTCCCGGCCGAAGATCCGGAACACGCCGATGCGCTCATGCGAGCCGAGCGTCGTGCGCTGGCGGTTGATGAGCTCCTTGGCCCGGGTGATGGCCGACGAGAAGCCGATGCAGTACTCGGTCCCCTGGACGTCGTTGTCCATCGTCTTCGGGATCGCGATGAGCGGCACGCCGACGTCGCAGAGCACGCGGGAGTAGCTCAGCGTGTCGTCGCCGCCGATCGTCACGAGGTGATCGACCGCCAGCCGCTCGATGTTCTCGATGACGAGCGGCGTCAGGTCGTACAGGTCCTCGCCCGTCTGAAAGCGGGCCCGATGCTCGGCCGCGAGGAACGGCGGCAGGGCGTTGCCGCGCATCTTCCTGGGATTCGTGCGCGAGGTGTGGAGCATCGTCCCGCCGGTCCGATCGATCGTCCGGGTGTTCACCCGGTCGAGCGGCCGGACGTAGTCGGGATCGATCGCGCGGCCGGGCTTCAGGTGGGTCAGACCCTCCCACCCGCGGCGGATGCCGACGACCTGCGTGCCCATCTCGGCGGCCCGGTAGACGACGCTCTTGATGACCGAGTTGAGGCCGGGGACGTCGCCCCCGCCGGTGAGGATCCCTATTCGACGCGGTCGGGACATGATGCGAAGACTCCGTGATCGGGAGGCTGGCTCTCACGGGACGTGCGTGTTCGGCAGCATCGTATCGCCGCCCGGGGGCGGCGGGGAGCCGGCGGCCTGTATCATCTGGCCATGTACGGGAACCGGTGGTGAACTACGAGCTGTTCATGGGGGAGGCGCTGGCCGAGGCCCAGCTGGCGGTCGCCCACGGGGAGCGACCGAGCGCTGCGGTGGCGGTCGTCGACGAGGCCATGGTCGCCCGGGCCCACGACCGCGTCGTCGAGATGAACGACCCGACCGCCCACGCCATCGTCGTCGCGCTGCGCGAGGCGGCACGCAAGCTGGGCGGCGACCGGCTCGGCGAGGCGACCATCTTCGCCACCGACGAGCCATGCCCGATGTGCGTCGGCGCGCTCCTCGCGAGCAACGTCGAGACCCTGGTCTACGCGGTCCCCGACCCCGTCGACGGGGCCGCCGGGTCGGTCATCCAGCTCGCCCAGCACCCATCCCTGGCGCGTCGGATGAAGGTCATCAGCGGCATCCGCCGGGACGAGGCGGAGGAGCTCCTGGCCGGGGCCGCCAGCGCCGACCGCAGCTGACGCCGGCCCTCCAGCGCCTGGCGGGGCGGCCCAGGCCCCGGGTCGACGACCAGGCGGGCTTTGGTATCCTCTCGGGCGGAGAGGTGTCCGAGTGGTTGATGGTGCCGCTCTCGAAAAGCGGTGTGCGAAAGCACCGTGGGTTCGAATCCCACCCTCTCCGCCACCTTCGGCAGCCCCCGCGCCGGTCGGGTCCAGCCCGCCCGGCGCGTCGTGTCTGCAGGCCGTGGAGAGGTCGCCTAGAGGCCTAGGGCGCCGCACTGGAAATGCGGTATGGGGCAACCCATCGCGGGTTCGAATCCCGCCCTCTCCGCCAAGCCTCCGCCCGCCGTCGTCGGCGGCGCTCCGGGGCCGGCCTCGACGGGTCTCGTGGCACTCGACGGCCGCTTCCGGGGTATCCTTGGCGCGCCGTGCTAGGCGGGGAACTAGCGGTGCCCTGTACCTGCAATCCGCTCCAGCAGGGCTGAATCCCCTCCCGAGGTCCCCGTCCTCGAAAGCCGCCCTCGCGAGTGACGTCGAGGACCGGGTCCCGCGCAGCGGCGACTCGCGAACCGTGTCAGGTCCGGAAGGAAGCAGCACTAAGCGATGATCGTCGGGTGCCGCGGTCAGGCCTGGTCCGAGTCGCTCCGAACGGTGGGCGCGGGGTCGCCCGGATCGACGGAGGGTGCACGGCACATCCACCATCACACGACCCATCCCAGCCCGTCGGCACCCGGAGCCCCGTGACCCCGACCGCACCCCATCAGGCCATCTACCGCCGCTGGCGCGCCCAGACCTTCCGGGCGATCGTCGGGCAGGAGGCGGTGGTCGCGACGCTCCGGAACGCGGTGCGATCGGGCAAGCTCTCGCACGCGCTCCTGTTCGTCGGTCCGCGTGGCACGGGCAAGACCTCGCTGGCCAGGATCGTCGCGAAAGCGGTCAACTGCCTCGACATGCGGGATGGCGAGCCCTGCGACCGCTGCGCCGCCTGCGTCGCCATCCGAGAGGGACGAGCGCTCGACGTCATCGAGATGGATGCGGCCTCGAACAACCGCGTCGACGACATCCGTGAGCTGCTGCCCCGGATCTACACGGCCCCGTCGGACCTCCGTCGGAAGGTCTTCATCGTCGACGAGGTGCAGCGGATCAAGGAGGGTTGGGATCTCCTCCTGAAGACGCTCGAGGAGCCGCCCGAGCACGTCGCGTTCATCTTCTGTACGACGGACAGCTCCCAGATCCGCCCGGCCGTGCTGTCCCGCGTCCAGCGCTTCGATTTCCGTCGCCTGACCGTGCCCGAGATCGAGGGCAAGCTGCGGACGATCCTGGCCGACGAGGATCGAACGGCCGACGAGGAGGCGATCGAGTCGATCGCGCGTCTGGCCGCGGGCGGCATGCGCGATGCGGAGTCGATGCTCGACCAGCTCCTGGCGTCGAGCGGCGAGCGCCTGGACGCACGACAGGTGCGGGATCTGCTCGGGCTCGCGGAGGCCGAGACCGTCGATGCCTTCGCGGTCGCCCTCGTGGATGGTGACGCCGGGGCCGGCCTGGCCATGCTTGCCGACCTGGAAGAGCGCGGCCGCGACCTCCGCACGTTCCTCGATCAGGTCGTTGAACGGCTCCGGTCGGCGATCGGCGAGCGATTGGCCCGTCCGGCCGAGCGGGCGACCCTGCCGGCCCTCGCAGCGGCCGCGGCGCGCCTCGCCGCCATCGACCCGACGCGCGCCGGACCCGGGGGCCTGCGCCTGCAGCTCGAGCTCGCCCTCCTCGTCGATCCGCCGTCCGCCGTTGCCGAGGGCCGGTCGTCGGTCACGTCCGTGCGCGACCCGGTCGGACGTGCGAAAGGGCGGTCGCGCGACGCGCTCGTCCCCGCACCCGTGCCCCTGGCCGCTTCCGCGGCGCCCATCGGACTCGCTCCCGCCGTTCCTGCCGCACCGGCGGCGGTCGAGCCCGAGGCGCGGCCGCTCGCCACCGCGGCCGCCTCCACCGTCTCGACGGACCGTCCGCCCGGCACGCGCCGGACGGCCACAGAGGGCGACGATCCCGACGCGCGGACGCTTGCCGCGCTTCGCGACCAGTGGCCGGAGATCGTCGCGTTCATCAGCCAGCATCCCCCCACCAAGCCCCTCATCAGCGCCTGCCGACCGATCGCCGTCGATGGCAACGTCGTGACCCTCGGCTTCCCCGAGGGCCAGGCATTCCTGAAGGACGTCGCCGAGCGCCGGCGAGGGAACCTGGAAGAGGGCATCGGTCACTTCCTGGCCCGCCCGGTCGCGGTGCGCTGCGTTGCCACGAACGTCGACCTTTCGCCGCCGCCGCTCGCCGACCCCGACGGTGCCCGCCTCGTGGCCGAGGCGCGCCGCATCTTCGCCGACGACCTCGTGGATGTCGGCGAGGTCGGATGACCCCACCGGCCGCGCGAGCCGGCGTTCCATCCCGCACACTTCCCCCAGCCTGACGGCCGACAGGAGGACCTCGACCCATGAGCATGGCCAACCTGCAGCGCATGGCGCAGCAGATGCAGCAGCAGATGGCGCGCATCCAGACGGAGCTTGAGACCGCGACGATGGATGGGTCCGCGGGCGGCGGCGTCGTGCGCGCCACGGTCACCGGCAAGCAGGAGCTGGTCAGCGTCGTCATCGACCCGTCGGCCGTCGATCCCGACGATGTGGAGATGCTCCAGGACCTCGTCGTGGCTGCCGTGAACGATGCGCTCCGGGCGTCCCGTGAGCTTGCGGAGTCGAAGATGGCCGCGGTCACGGGGGGCCTCCGCCTCCCGGGGATGTAAGCGGGTCGTGACCACCGTCCTCATCGAGCCGGTCGCCCGCCTGATCGAGGCGTTCGCGAGGCTGCCCGGCATCGGCCCGAAGACGGCCCAACGGCTGACGTATCACCTGCTTCGGGCGCCGGACGCTGAGGCGCGGGCACTGGCGGCGGCCCTGGTGGCGGTCCGGGACGAGGTCGTCTTCTGCGAGGACTGCTTCAACATCAGCGACGCCCCGCGATGCCCGATCTGTCGCGATCCCGTCCGCGATCCCGGTCGGCTCTGCGTGGTGGAGGAGCCGCTCGATGTCCTCGCCATCGAGCGGACCGCAGAGTTCAAGGGCCGGTATCACGTCCTCCACGGCGCGATCTCGCCGATCGACGGCATCGGCCCGGACCGGTTGCGGGTCCGCGAGCTGCTCGGCCGCGTCGAGGCCGCCGCCGGCGAGGGCCACCCGTTCGAGGAGGTCATCCTCGCGACGAACCCGACGCTCGAGGGGGAGGCGACGGCGATGTACCTCGCCGAACGGCTCGAGGGCTCGGTCGGCTCGATCACCAGGATCGCTCGCGGGATCCCCGTCGGGGGTGACCTGGAGTACGCGGACGAGGTGACGCTGATCCGGGCCCTCCAGGGCCGCCGGGCCGTGTGAGGGCCCGATGAGCAACCTCCTCATCGAGATCGCTCTTCGCCTGGCGAAGGCCGCTGCGGCCCTCCTCCTGGCCCTCCTCGTCTACCTCGTCGCCGTCGTCGCCGGGGCGACGCCCTCGGTCGAGCTCGGGCTCCTCTGCTGGCTGAGCGGGGCGGCCTTCATCCTCCTCGTGGAGAGCGGCCCGATCTGAGCCGCGGCCCCTGTCAGGTCGCTCGTCCGACCGGGTCCTCGAGCCCGATCCGGGGCGACCGGGCGAGCCTCGACGGTGCTGGCGGCCTCGAGGGTCGGGGCCGTTTGACAGGCTCCCGAGGGCTGGCTACCATTCGCCGCCGTGCCACCTTCCAGGTGGCGCTGGACCCTCTCGGTCCGCGGTCCGGGCGTTTGACACTCGGACCTCCAAGGCCCATCATGGGGAATCTGCGCCGGTGCTCGCGCGCGCCGTTCGCTGCACCTTAACAATTGAAGAGTGGCAGGAAATCCGGTAAGGATGTGCGAGTGGTCAGACCCTCTGACGAAGTCGCAGCCGCGAGGCTGCGCGTC
>JAPVSP010000135.1:0-8825 GCA_047519685.1 Chloroflexota bacterium | reverse complement strand
GAGGCGGCGACGCCGGAAAGACGGAGCGCCAGCCATTCCCACGCCGCCAGGTAGTGCTCGGTGGCCGCAGCGACCCTGGGCTCGTGCCGCTCGATCCAGAGCGCCGCCGGCAGGATGCCCAGGAGCCAGCTGGGCAGGCCGGACGCGCCGGCGAGCTCGCCGCGCTCGGCGGCGGCGCGGCGGTCGGACCAGGCGATGGCGCGCCGCGTCGGCCGGCCGTCGCGGCCGGTCGCGACGCACGTGGGTCCATGCCCGTCGACGCAGATCGCAACGACGTCGGACGCTCCGCCCGCGAGGAGCTCGCGGGTCGTCGCGACCACGGCCGCCCACCAGTCGCCCGGCTCCTGCTCGGCCCGGTCCGGGGCCTCGTGCGTCGGGTAGCCCGCCCGGGCCGTCGCATGGACCGTCCCGTCGAGGCCGACGAGGCCGGCCTTCAGGAGACCGGTCCCGAGGTCGAGGGCGAGGACGGTCGGGGCGGACGATGGCACGCGCCACACTGTAGCGCCGGCGTCCCGCCGCGACGCCGCGGGGACGGATGCGGCGCCGCGGGGACGGATGCGGCGCCGCGGGGACGAGGTGCGGCCGCAGCGCCGCGCCCCGCCGCCCGGCTACAGCACCTTGCCGGGGTTCAGGATCCCGAGCGGGTCGAGCGCGGCCTTGATCGCCCGCATGACCCGGACCGCGTCGGAGCCGCGCTGCAGCTCGAGGTAGCCCCGCCGCGCCAGCCCGACCCCGTGCTCGCCCGTCATCGAGCCGCCCAGCTCGACCGCGACCCGGTACAGCTCGCCACGGGCGGCGTCCGTCAGCGCCTCGGCCCGCGGGTCGTCCCGGTCGAACACGAAGTTCGGATGCAGGTTCCCGTCGCCGGCGTGGCCGAAGGTCGCGCAGCGGATCCCGTAACGGGCCGCGATGCCCTGGATCGCCCGGAGCATGTCGACGAGCCGCGCCCGGGGCACCACGACGTCCTCCATGCGGACGACGCCCTGCCGCTCGAGCGCGTGGAGCGCCATCCGCCGGGCCTGGCGCAGCCAGTCGGCCTCCTGCGGATCGGCCGCACGGACGACGAGCGTCGCACCCTCGCCCTCGCAGACCGCCGCCGCCCGGTCCATCTCGCTCGTGGCCGCGACGCCGGGCAGGTCGGACTCGACGAGCAGCATCGCCTCCGCCTGGCGGTCGAGGCCGAGCTGGTACGCGTCGTCGACCGCCTCGATCGTCGCCCGGTCCAGCAGCTCCAGCGTGACCGGGCTCAGGCCGGCGCCGGCGATCGCGGCGACCGATCGGCCCGCGTCCTCGAGGGACGGGAAGAAGGCGAGGAGCGTCGTCCGTGGCGGCGGCGCCGGGCGCAGGCGGAGGGTCGCCTCGGTGATGAGTCCGAGCGTCCCCTGCGAGCCGACCATGAGGTGGGTGAGCGAGTAGCCCGCGACGTCCTTGGTGTTCTTGCCGCCGGTCCGGATGACGGTGCCGTCCGCGAGCACGACCTCCAGCGCCAGGACGCTCTCGCGGGTCTGCCCGTACTTCAGGCAGCACAGCCCGCCGGCGTTCGTCGAGAGGTTGCCGCCGATCGAGCACGTCTCGTACGAGGCCGGGTCGGGCGCGTAGAAGAGGCCCCGGTCGGCGACCGCGCGCTTGAGGTCGGCATTGACGACCCCGGGCTGGACGACGGCGGCCAGGTTGGCCTCGTCGATCTCGAGGATCGAGTCCATCCGGGTGAAGGCGATCGTCAGCGCGCCGGCGACCCCATTGGCCCCGCCGGAAAGGCCGGTCCCGGCGCCGCGCGGGACGATCGGCACGCGGTGCGCGGCGGCCAGACGAACCAGCTCGGCGACCTGCGCCGTCTCGACCGGGAGCGCCACGGCGAGCGGCAGGCCGGCCGGCAGGTAGGCCGTCTCGTCGCGCCGGTAGCTCTCGCGATCGACCTCGTCGGTGAGCAGCCGGAGGTCCGGCAGGCCCTCGCGGATCGCCGCGAGGAGGGCGGCCCCGGCGGCCGGGTCGAGGGCGGCGGATGGATCGTCGGTCATGGGGCGAAGGATAGTGGCGACGCGCGACCCGGGATGGCGACACGCGACCCGGGTGTGAGAGGCCCGGACAGCTCGAGGACTACCCTCATCGCGATGGACCGCGGTCAACGCCGGACGCTCGCGCTGCTCGCCTCCGCCCTGGGCCTCAGCGCGCTCATCGCCGTCGTCGTCCTCCAGGGGCCGGCCGGCCAGTCGACGGGTGGGGGCTCGAGCGCGAGCCCGACCTCGGCGACACCCGCCTCGACCGCGCCCGGCGTCGGGTCGAGTCCGAGCCCCGCGGCGAGCCCGAGCGCGACCCCCTCGGCGCTGCCGCCAAGCCCGACCGCCAGCCCGACGCCCGCCTCGGCGATCGTGCCGGGGTCGGTCGACCGCTCGAGCCTCGACCTCAGCGCGACGTACGAGGTCGACGCCCGGCTCGACTTCGGGACGCGCGCCCTCACGGTCGAGACGGCGATCACCGTCCGTAACGATTCCGGCGCCGGGATCGACCGGCTCGAGCTGAACACGATCGCCGTGCGCCTCGGTGACCCGACCGGGCTGACGGCCACGGTGGATGGGCAGGCGGCGGCCGCGACGGTCGACGACCAGACGATCGTCGTCCCCCTGGGGGGCATCCTGCCCGCCGGCTCGTCGGCCGTCGTCCGGGTCGCGTTCGGCTCGACCCTGCGCTCGGGGTTGAGCGGCTCGGACTGGCTGTTCACCCGGACGAACGACGTCGTCGACCTCTATCGCTGGATCCCCTGGGTGAGCGTGGCACATCCCTTCGATCGCCCGAACCACGGCGACCCGTTCGTCACTCCGACGAGCTCGCTCGTCCGGGTCCGGATGACGACCGACCGGCCGCTCGTCTTCGCGACGACCGGGGAGCGCGTCGCCGCCGACGGGCTCAGCCAGACATTCGAGGCGCGCCAGGTCCGCGACTTCGCGATGACCGGGGCGCCGGACTACCGTGTGACCTCGGGGACGGTGGGCGGGACGACGATCCGTGTCTTCGTCCGTCCCGGCTTCGACGCCGCGTCCCGCCTGTCCTGGGCGGAACGGGCCCTCGCGCGCTATGCCAGCCTGCTCGGCCCCTACCCGTACGGGACCTTCGTCATCGCCCAGCCGGCCGGCGGCTTCGGGCTGGAGGCGCCAGGCTTCGTCTGGATACCGGGGACCACCGCGGCCAGCGTCGTCCCGGACCTCGTGACCCATGAGGCCGCGCACCAGTGGTTCAACGCCATGGTCGGCAACGACCAGGCCCTGCAGCCGTTCGCCGACGAGGCAGTGGCCGAGTTCCTGGCCCGCGACCTGCTCGGGGCCTTCCGGGCCAGCCGCTGCACGACGAGCCGCCTCGACCTGTCGATCTACGCCTATTCGGACGCCTGCTACTACGAGATCATCTACATCCAGGGCGGCAACCTGCTGAACGACCTGCGGCTGATGATGGGCGACACGGCGTTCTGGCGCGGTCTCCGGGCATACCTGGCCGCCGAGCGCTGGCGGATCGGCGGGACGCGCCAGCTGCTCGACGCCCTCGACGCCGCGACGCCGCTCGACCTGCGACCGACGCTGCGCGCGCGCTTCCCGTCGCTCTACTAGCCGCAGTGACCCGTGGCGTCAGGCGCCCACCGGGCCTCGGCCCGTGCGGGAGGTGGCCCTTCGGCGGCCTCGGACCGGTCGTCCCTCAGCGCTCTCCGGGCCGTCGCCCGACCACCCACCAGGCCAGGGGGAAGGCCCCGGCGGCGAGCAGGAGCTTCAGCAGGTCGAAGAGGACGAAGGGCGTCAGCCCAAGGGCGACCGCCGTCTCGAGGCGGTGGCCCGCGAACTGCCCCGGAAGCGCCGCGGCGAGCCAGGGCACGCCGACCAGGTACACCACGACGTTCCCGATGAGCATCGCGGCGGTGGCGCCGCCGAGGTGGCGATCCCAGCCGAGCTCAGCCAGGCGGCCCGTGATGGCGGCGGCGAGGACGAAGCCGATCAGGTAGCCGCCGGTGGCGCCGAGGATGAGGCCGCCGGCCTCGTGACCGACGAACGTCGCCAAACCGGAGTGGCCGCCCGCGTAGACCGGCAGGACGAGCCCCATGGCGAGGTACGCGAGAGCCGCCAGGAGCCCGCGGCGGAACCCGAGCGCGCCGCCGACGAGCAGCACGGCGAACGTCTGCCCGGTGATCGGCACCGGCGAGTCCGCGAGCCGGACCCGGAAGTCCGCGATCAGCGGGATGGTCTGGCCCTGCTGGACGATCGTGATCTGCGCGCAGAGCGCGATGAGCAGGGCGCCCGCCACGACGAGCAGGATGTGCCGGGTGCGGGAGCTCAACCGCTCGCCGACCCGGATCGGGACGAGGAAGTCGCCGATCGTGATGCCGCGCTCGGCCGCCGGCAGGCGATTCAGCGAAGGGACGGAGATCGTCACGGCAGGGCGCTCCTCGTGCAGACGCTGCGGGCCTCGACGGGCGCGTCCGAACGCCCGGAGTCTAGCAGAGCGACCCGATCGAGCCGCCTGCCCGGTGCCTACTCGGCCTGCACCGCGCGGACGATCGAGAGTCGGCCGGCGACGCGCGCCGGGTAGTACGCCGCGAGCATCGCGAGGCCCACGCCCAGGACGAGGGCGAGGACGACCGTCGGCCACGGGACCGCGAGAGCGAACGCGGTCCGCGTGCCCGCCAGGACGACCATCAGCGCCGCGGCGATCAGGCCGGTCACGATCCCGAGGACCGCCCCGACCAGGCCGATGATGCCGGCCTCGACGACGACCATCCGGCCCACCTGGCGGCGGGTCATCCCGGTCGCCCGGAGGATCCCGATCTCACGGACCCGCTCGACGACGTCCATCGTCAGGGTGTTGACGATGCCGAGCGCCGCGACGACGACGGCGATGAGCGCCAGGACGTCGAACAGCCCGAACACGCGGTCGAGCGCATCGCTGACGGCACCCTCGACCCGCTCGAGGGGCACGGGCTGGAGGCCCAGCGACCGGGCGAGCGCCGCGACCTTGGCCTGGGCGTCGGGGGCCCCGCCGACCCTGTACCGGACGGCGAGGGCGTCGGCGCCCCGCACGCCGAACCGCGCCGTCGCGTCCCCCCAGCCGACGAGCAGTGCCTCGCCGCCCTGCCCCGGGAGACCTCGCTCCACGATCCCGGCGACCGTGAGCGCCGCGCCGGGGCCGCTGCCCGCCGACAGGTCCATCGACGAGCCGACGGACAGCCCGAGCCGCTCAGCCTGGGCCTGCGG
This sequence comes from Chloroflexota bacterium, assembly GCA_047519685.1. Taxonomy (GTDB): domain Bacteria; phylum Chloroflexota; class Limnocylindria; order Limnocylindrales; family CSP1-4; genus JAPVSP01. The sequence continues at coordinate 3,594 of JAPVSP010000135.1, read as the reverse complement.
CAGGACGACCGTCCCGCCCCGGTCGAGGGCGGCGAGCGCCTGGCTTCGATCGCCGCTCACGAACGTGAGTCGGCCATCGGCGGCCATGTCCGAGCCGTTGACGGCCGCCGCGTCGAGCCGGAGACCGCGGTACGCGACAGCGAAGGTCGCGATCGGCGACACTCGCTCCACGCCGCCGATGGCCCTGAGGTCGGGGAGCGGTCCACCCTGGTCGAGCGCCACCGGCGTGACCGTCGTCAGGATCTCATCCCCCGGCACGACCCCGACCAGCCAGTCCGTGGCTGCGACGCGGGCGTCGAGCGCCACCGACCCGATCGCGACGACGAGCGCGAGGCCGACCGTCAGGGCGCCGACGGTCAGCGCCGTCCGGCTGCGGTCCCGCGCGAGCGCGCCGCGGGCGAGCCGCTCCTCGAGCCCGGCGATCCATCCGAACGGGATCCCGGCGAGCCGACCGAGCGGGCCGAGCAGCCAGGGCGAGGCGAGCGCGACCAGCAGCATCACGCCGTAGACCGCGAACGGGCGCACGAGCCCCGGGTCGGCCGCCCCGCGGGGCCAGAGGAGGGTGCCCACGACCGCGACGACGGCCGCGACGATCGTCAGCCAGCGAAGACGGGCGCGACCCTCGATGCCCGGCTGCCCTCGAGCCCGAAGGGCCTCGACGGGCGGGATGCGGGAGGCGCGGATCGCCGGTTCGACCGCCGCCGCCAGCGCCACGAGCACGCCGACGAGCGCGGCGAGCCCCAGGCCGAGTGGCGGTACCCGGAACGCGGCCTCGAGGCCGAACGCGCTCCGGACGAAGCCGCCCGCGAAGACCGCCAGCAGGAGGCCAAGCCCCACGCCGACGATCGAGCCGACCAGCCCCAGCGTCACGGCCCCGGCCAGCACGACGCCAGCCACCTGGCGGCGCGTCGCGCCGGCGGCGCGCAGCAGGGCGACGTCGCGGACCCGGTCGGCGACCGTCATCGAGAGCGTGTTGAAGATGAGGAAGGCCCCGGCGAACAGCGCGACCGCCGAGATGAGCGCCATCGTCGCCCGGAAGTCCTCGGTCGAGGCCCGCAGCGCGTCGGCGAGGTCGGCGGGGGTCGAGAGGACGTACGGCTCGCGGGCCGCCCCCTCGAGCGCCGTGGCGACCGTGTCGCTCGCGGTCCCGGGTCGAAGGACCAGGCCGAGCGCGGTGACACCGCTCATCGCGAACAGCGTCCGAGCCCGCTCGACCGGGATGACCACGACCCTGCCGGCGGCGCCGACGACCGGGCCGTCGCCACGCAGGATCCCGATGACCCGGAGCTGCCCGGTCTCCGGCGCGGCGCTGGCGGCCCCGTTCAGCCCGATCGCGGACCCCACGTCCAGGCCGGTCGCCGCCGCGAGTGTCTCGCTGATGAGCGCGCTCGCCTCGTCGGGCCGGGCGAGGCCGGAGCCGCGGATGACCGCCAGGTCGCGGACCTGCGGGTCGAGGACCGGGTCGATCCCGAGCACGGCGACCGGCGCGGCCGCGGCCGAGGTGCCCGCCGGCAGCGAGCCGGGGGCGAGGTAGGTCCGACGCTGGATCGTCGGGGCGGCGATCCGGACGCCCGGCAGGGCCCGGATCGCGTCGATCGATGTCTCGGAGAGCCCGGCGTCCCCGAAGGCCGCGACGGTCAGGTCGGCGCGGCCGACGACGTCGACGACGGTCCGGTCGATCGACGCGGCGATGCTCTCGGACGTGACGACGGCGGCCGCCAGCACGGCGACCCCGAGCGCGATGCCGAACGTCGTCAGGAGCGATCGCAGCCGCCGGGCGGTGAGGCTGCGCCAGGCGATCGGCGCGAGACCGCGCACCGATCAGAGACCGAGCTGGGCGAGGCGGCCGATGAGGGGCGCGGCCGCGTGGTCCGCACGACGACCGAGCGCGATCTCCTCGAGGATCCGCCCGTCACGGACGACGCAGACCCGGTCGGCGTAGGCGGCGGCCTTCGAGTCGTGGGTGACCAGGACGATGGTCTGCCCGCGCTCGACGCACGATCGCCACAGGGCGTCCAGGATCTCGATGCCCGTCGCGTAGTCGAGATTGCCCGTCGGCTCATCGGCGAGGAGGAGCGCCGGGCGGGTCACGAGCGCCCGGGCCACGGCGACGCGCTGCTGCTCGCCGGCCGAGAGCTGGTCCGGGCGGTGCCGCTCCTTCCCGACGAGGTCGACGAGCTCGATGACGTCGCGGATCCGACCCGCCAGCTCGCCCCGGCCCGAGTCCTGGCCGGCGATCGCGAAGGGCAGCCCGATGTTCTCGGCGACGTCGAGGAGCGGGATGAGGTTGAAGAACTGGAAGACGAAGCCCGTCTTCTCCCGGCGGAGCTTCGTTGCCTGCTCGTCCGAGAGGCGGCTGATGGTCTCGCCCTCGAGGACGACCTCGCCGCTCGTCGGGCGGTCCAGCCCGCCGAGGAGCTGGAGCAGGGTCGACTTGCCGGAGCCCGACGGACCCATGATCGCGACGAACTCGCCGGGCTCGACCGACAGCGAGACGCCGCGCAGGGCCTCGACGGTGGCGCCGCCCAGCTGGTAGTGCTTCGTGAGGTCATGAGCCTCGAGGATGGGCGGCATCAGCGGGCGGGCTCCGGGCGCATCGGGCCGAGTGTAGCGGGCGGAGACGGGCGTCGGCCGGCGGGCCGCGACCCGCGGCGGAGAGTGGGACGGTCCCCGGCGGCCGGCGACGGTCGTCGGCTCGAGGGCTGGGTCAGCCCCCGAGGTAGAACCCGGCCACGCCGCCCACGATCGTCTCGACGAGCCCGCCGGCGGGCGGCGGTTGGACGACCTTGAACGGCTTCGCCGGGGCGATCGCCGGGTCCCGCGGTGGGTCGGTCGGGCGTGGGAGGCCGCTCCGGTCGGGCGCGTCCGCCTCCGGCGTGGGCGTCGGGCTGGCCGAGACATCCGGCGACTGGAGGTCGGGCGAGGGGATGACCGGTGAAGCCGCGGGCTCCGGCGTGGGCGGCGCTGTGGGCGGCGGCGTCGGGGCCGGCTTCGGGGTCGGCGCCGGCGTCGGCTTCGCGGTGGGCTTCGGCGTCGGCTTCGGGGTCGGCGCGGGCGTGGGCTTCGGGGTCGGGGCCGGGGCGGAGCCGCACTTCTGGGCGAAGATGACGGTCCACATCTTCTTGCCATCGGCGCCCTGATAGGCGCCGATGCCCAGGACGTTCCAGGACGCGTTGAGGATGTTGGCCCGGTGGCCGGGTGAGGCCATGAACTGCTGCTGGATCGCCTCGGTTGCGACGTCGACGGGGTAGTTGTTCCAGCCGATGTTCTCGCCGGCGGTGACGTAGCAGTAGCCCTTCTGGGTCAGGACGTCGAAGATCGTCTCGCCGCTGGGCGGGATGTTGTGCGAGAAGTAGTCCCGGTCGATCATGTCCTGGCTGCGCCAGCGGGCCAGACCGGCCAGGACGGAGTCGGTCCTGAGCGCATTCAGGCCGGCGCTGGTGCGGGCCTGGTTGGTCAGGGCGGTCAGCTCGGCCTCCGAGTCGGGGCTGAACGAACTCGGGGCCCAGCTGTAGGCGAGGGTCTGGCCGGGCAGGCCGCCGAGCGACAGGACGGCGAGCGCACAGGCGAGCAGCGCGACGAGGAGGCGCCCGG